>NZ_JCAKMZ010000038.1:18160-23838 GCF_059515865.1 Acinetobacter sp. CY73
AAAAATCATGATTGAAACTATTCTTTCATGCTCATCCATAATTTATTAATTTCTTGAGACGAAAAAAAGAGGATCCGAAGATCCTCTTTTTTAATTCACACTAGCAGACTATTAGTACAACAAGTGATTGTTGTTCAATAGATCTTGAAGTGTTGTATCTGTATTTTTCAAGGTAATAAGATCTGCTTTCGAGAAGTTAGTACCTGAACCATCACGGTCGATGCTGACTATAGTATCGTTACCTACTTTGTTCACTGAAACGTATTTGTCGATGTTTTGATCAGTTACGTCACCTTGTAACAATTTAGAGATATCGATCTTGTCATTGCTTTCAACTTTGAAATCAGTCCAAGTATCGTGACCATTACCACCAGTCTTGTCAGATGCATTCAATAGATTGAAGATAATCTTATCTGCACCTTCACCTAGCGCGACTGTGTCATTCGCAGCTGAAGAAACAAACGCTTTACCTAAATCGATTGTCAATGTTGCTGATTTCTCAACACCATTTGGAGCAACTAACTTGTACTCAAACTCAACATCTGCAGTTGTTGCATTCGCAGCAGGAGTAAATACATAGCTACCATCTTGATTCAAAACTAATTTACCAGCAGTAACACTGATTACATCACCCTTAGCAAGCTCGAAATTACCTGTGTTTGGATTCTTAACAAACAATTGGTCATCTTTACTTGCCAATTTATCAGCACCGAAACCAGTGTCATCAGTAATGACGTTACCAACTGCTTTGTTCACGCCTTCGGTCACAAGTTTATCGCTTGAAACTATCGCTTGAACATACGTGTAGATCATCGTTGAGTTCGAACCCCAATGGCTATAGTTAGCTTCTGAAGTTGTAAACACGACTTGCCATTGTTTAGACAACGCGCTATCTGCTTGGTACGACGTATTAAACAATGCAGTTCCTGCATATTTGTAACCGTTACCAATGACTGAACCAGATGCACCAGCGCCAGAAGCATTTACCCACTTACCAGAGCTATCTTTGTACTGAACTTGGTAACTGAACTTGTCACCAGTAATCGTCTGACTGCAAGCTAACGCAGACTTAATTGCAATCTTCGCAGTCGTACCTTCAGCCAATGTTTGAATCGCAAGTTTGCTTACGCCATCAACTTTCTTACCACTGTAATAAGCCGCAGAACAAGCAGAACCACATACTAGTGATTGAACACAGTCTTGAGCTTTCTCAACAACAGTTTGTGCAGAATTCACATCATCTGAAACAGATAAGTTAGTCGTTGCTGGTTTAGCTGGATCTGTAGGATCCCATGTTAAATCAATACCAGAATTCGTACCAATTTGAACAATTAAGTCAGCAGTCGTTGTCTTGCCATTAGCATCGGTGATTGTGTATTCAAACACTTCTGTCTTACCAATGTTCGTCAAGTCAGCGCTTGGCTTGTACACATAAGAACCATCAGCTTTGATAGTCAATGTGCCATGGTTACCATTAATAGTAACGCCAGCCTCGGTCACAGCTACACCATCAACATCAGTTAGCTTAGAAGTACCATCAAGTACATCGTTTGCTAATACATTGCCACTTGCATCAGTGATGTCAGAAACTTCAACTTTAAAGTTAGAGTCTACTTCACGAATAACGATGTCAGTTTCAACATAACCAAACTTGGTGATCGCACTCCAGCTTTCCATATCGATACGATATTTTCCAGCTTCAAGGTCATTTACTTTGACTTTTGCTTTTTCACCGAAGAAGCCAAGGAAATCAAACAAACCTGAATCAGTATTTGAAGCAACTTTTTCCCAAGTTCCTGTGCTCGGATTGTACTTAGACAGTACCAAGTTAACTTGATCAAAGATCGCTTTCAATGAACCTGTTTTGATCTGTAATTCGATATCAGCATGTTTACCCTTACCGATTTCGAAAGTAGTGCTACCACTATCACGACCAAGAACAAAGCCTAAAACACCAAATTTCCAGCTATAGCAAATTGCATTGTCAATGAAACGCTCAGTGACAGGGTGATCGTAGTCAATAAATGCTTGAGCTACATCATCAGCTGGGTTGTTGTGCGTCACATAAGGAGCAGTAACTAAAGTTGGACCTGAAGTACCACCAACGTCAGTCGCTGTTAATGTCACTTGCTGACCTTGGTCAATTGCTGGATTGAATTCAAACTTGAATGAACCAGTTGATTCATCAGCTTGAGTCGTCAGGATTTCACCATTCGGACCTTTATAAGTCACTGTAGAACCAGCTTGAGCAGTACCTTCAAGTACTGAACCATCTTCGTTGAACGCACCTGTAGGTGCATCTGGTGCAACGATATCAATAGTTACAGTATTTGAGTCACGCGATGAGTTACCCGCTTTATCTTTCGCTAAAGCTTGTACATCATATTTACCGTCAGCTAAATCAACATTAGTTGTGAAGCTCCAATGACCTGTAACAGGATCTACAGTTGCACTACCTCTGTCTACCAATGCGCCATTTTGAATAATAACGACATCTACAGTACCGCGTGGTTCAGAAGTTACACCAGTAATTGTCGGAGTCACATCATTTGTAGGTTCAGAATCGAAGATCTCTACAACTGGAAGGACTGTATCAATTTCAAATACTATCGAAACTGGTTGACTAGGGTTGCTGCTCAAGTCACGACCAACGGCTTCGATTTGATATACACCATCTTCCAGTGGATTCTGAACTGCATAAGACCAACGGTTACCATCAATGATAATAGCTGGACCACTTTCAATGAAGTTACCATCCGTATCACGAAGAATAACGACATCTACAGCTATCGCTCCATCCATCAACACACCCGTGAAGGTAGGCTGTTTATTTTTGACGAAGTACTGTGGTTCAGACGAAACTGCATTACCCACTAAATTCAATGCGTTGTTAAGTGCACTGCCAGATAATGAAGTCGCTTGGAAAGATACCACAACTGGCTCTTCCACAACTGGCTCTTCCACAACTGGTGCAGAGAATGCCATAGAAGCCATCATAGGTGCTGCAAATGTTTCAGTTGCATCTACAGATATTTCTGTAGCAATTTCTTCAATAACAGATGTACTTTCTTCCACAACTGGTGCAGAGAATGCCATGCGGGCCATCATTGGTGCAGCAAATGCTACTGTTTCATCAACAGGCTTCTCTGTAACAGTTTGTTCAACAACAGGCGTGTTTTCTTCCACAATCGGTGCAGAGAATGCCATACGAGCCATCATTGGAGCAGCCAACATTGCAGGTGCAATCGCAGGTTCTGCTACAGTCGCTGGCGCGCTGAAAGTATTCCACCAATCATCATCATCACCATTATCTGGTGGATCGATTGTGATCACAGGTGGTGTAATGTCAACCTCGAAGTTTTCAGATTTCGCTGTACCCACATTACCAGCTGCATCAGAAGGCACACCTGTAACAAGGTAGATATCTTCAGCCAATTTCACAGGTGGTACATAATTCCACTTGCCATCTTGCCCCACAGTGACTTGAATACCTTCCTCTTTATAACCGAACTTAGTACCAACAATCGTTAATGTTACTGTCGTACCTGGTTCACCAGTACCTGTAATCGGGTGCTGTTGATTATTCGTTGCATTATTTTGTGCATCACCAATTGGGTCAATCGTGATTTCTGGTGCTGTAGTATCAACAACTAAATCAACTGGACCTGTAGGCTGTTCATTACCAGCAGGGTCTTTCGCAGTTGCATCAACTGTATATTCGCCTTCTGGTAGCTCTTCTGTTGGTGTGTAAGTCCAAGAACCATCTGGATTAACAGTCGCAGTACCTTCAACAACTGGGTTTCCATCTTTATCTTTGATCACAACATCAACTGTTGAACCTGGCTCAGTCTTACCTGTTAACTCAGGAGTCGTATCGTTAGTTTCCACTGGTGGATCAATTGTGATCACTGGTGGCGTTGTATCGATCACTAACTCTTCTGCTGGAGCATCAGTTTCGTTACCTGCAGGATCTTTTGCAGTTGCTTCAATCGTGTATTCACCTTCTGGCAACTCTTCTGTTGGTGTGTAAGTCCAAGAACCATCTGGATTAACCGTCGCTGGACCTGTCGCTACTGGATTGCCATCTTTGTCTTTGATCACAACATCAACAGTCAAGCCTGGTTCTACCTGACCAGTCAACTCAGGAGTTGTATCGTTGGTTTCCACTGGTGGATCAATTGTGATCACTGGTGGAGTGGTATCAATCACTAACTCTTCTGCTGGAGCATCAGTTTCATTACCTGCAGGGTCTTTCGCAGTTGCTTCAACTGTGTATTCGCCTTCTGGTAATTCAGTCGTCGGAGTATAAGTCCAAGAACCGTCTGGATTAACCGTCGCTGGACCTGTCGCTACTGGATTGCCATCTTTGTCTTTAACAACAACATCGACAGTTGCACCTGGCTCAGTTTTACCTGTTAACTCAGGAGTCGTATCGTTAGTTTCCACTGGTGGATCAATTGTGATCACTGGTGGAGTGGTATCAATCACTAGCTCTTCTGGTGCAGCATCAGTTTCATTTCCTGCAGGATCTTTCGCAGTTGCTTCAACGGTGTACTCGCCTTCTGGTAATTCAGTCGTTGGTGTATAAGTCCAAGATCCATCTGGATTAACCGTTGCAGGACCTGTCGCTACTGGATTGCCATCTTTGTCTTTGATCACAACATCGACAGTCGAACCTGGCTCAGTTTTACCTGAAATTTCAGGAGTCGTGTCGTTGGTATCGTCAAGCGGATCAATTGAAACCACTGGGCCAGTTGTATCCACTTCGAAGCCTTCAGTTGCAGGTTCTGATGGGTTACCCTGATTGTCTTTCGCTACTGCTTCAACGGTGTACTCACCTTCTGGCAATGCTTCAGTTGGTGTGTATGACCAAGAACCATCTGGATTAACAGTTGCCGGACCTGTCGCTACTGGATTGCCATCTTTGTCTTTGATCACCACATCAACAGTCGAACCTGGCTCAGTTGTACCTGAAATTTCAGGAGTCGTGTCGTTGGTTTCATCAATCGGATCAATCGAGATTGCTGGACCACTAAAGTCTACAACGAAGTCTTCTTTAGCATCAGCTGTATTTCCAGCCTTGTCTGTCGCAACTGCAACAACATCTTGCTGACCTTCTGCTAGATCTTCAGATGGTGTGTAAGTCCAAGTACCATCTGGATTCACAGTTGCAGGACCAGTAACTACTTTACCATTTTCATCAGTAATGGTGATTTGTACTGTTGAACCTGGTTCAGTCGTACCCGTGATTTCTGGCGTTGCATCGTTTGTAAGATCAATTGGATCAATCGTTACATTTGTTGGTGCAGTCGTATCAATCACTAGATCAACTGGAGCATCAACAGTTGCTTCATTACCTGCAGGATCTTTCGCAGTTGCTTCAACTGTGTATTCGCCTTCTGGTAATTCAGTCGTCGGAGTATAAGTCCAAGAACCGTCTGGATTAACCGTCGCTGGACCTTGTGCTACAGGGTTACCATCTTTGTCTTTAACAACAACATCAACAGTTGCACCTGGCTCAGTTGTACCTGTTAACTCAGGAGTCGTATCGTTAGTTTCCACTGGTGGATCAATTGTGATCACTGGTGGAGTGGTATCAATCACCAATTCTTCTGGAGCAGCATCAGTTTCGTTACCTGCAGGATCTTTCGCAGTTGCTTCAACGGTGTACTCGCCTT
>NZ_JCAKMZ010000039.1:0-2371 GCF_059515865.1 Acinetobacter sp. CY73
GGATCACAGGATATTTGCCGCCTCCCCGGAGCTTATCGCAGGCTATTACGTCTTTCATCGCCTCTGACTGCCAAGGCATCCACCACATGCACTTAATTACTTGACTATACAACCCCAAACAGTCGTTTGATCTTACAAGCAGATCAATCAACATACAGTTTGAAATACTGTGAATTTAATCACCGTACAGCTTCAATCTAATTCATATACCAAAACGCTTGATTCAGTTAATCGCTAGTTTCTCATCACTTCTTATTCAACTTCTCACTCCGCTTGCGCTCTGTGAGTGGTTGTTTAATTAGCTCTGAGCCTTAAACAATTTATTTCAACTCAAATATATGCTGTTAATGATTAACTACGTCCTCATCGGATCGCAGGTAACTGTGATAAATCACAGAAGTTAATAAGCTTAAACTTATTAAATTCTGTAATCTGCGCGAAGCATAGCTTCTTGCTTAAATTTCAAGTAAAAGCTGCGCTTTTATCATCTTGAAATTTGGTGGAGACTAGGAGAGTCGAACTCCTGACCTCCTGCGTGCAAAGCAGGCGCTCTACCAACTAAGCTAAGTCCCCAGCTTATCACTTATATAGATTCGATGTATCTTAAGTCATGGTGGGTCTGACAAGACTTGAACTTGTGACCCCACGCTTATCAAGCGTGTGCTCTAACCAACTGAGCTACAGACCCTCAGATACATCTTCATGAAGAACAACTTGTTGTGGATTCTTACCGATCGTCAATCTTTCGTTAAGGAGGTGATCCAGCCGCAGGTTCCCCTACGGCTACCTTGTTACGACTTCACCCCAGTCATCGGCCACACCGTGGTAAGCGTCCCCCCTAAGGTTAGACTACCTACTTCTGGTGCAACAAACTCCCATGGTGTGACGGGCGGTGTGTACAAGGCCCGGGAACGTATTCACCGCGGCATTCTGATCCGCGATTACTAGCGATTCCGACTTCATGGAGTCGAGTTGCAGACTCCAATCCGGACTACGATCGGCTTTTTGAGATTAGCATCCTATCGCTAGGTAGCAACCCTTTGTACCGACCATTGTAGCACGTGTGTAGCCCTGGTCGTAAGGGCCATGATGACTTGACGTCGTCCCCGCCTTCCTCCAGTTTGTCACTGGCAGTATCCTTAAAGTTCCCGGCTTAACCCGCTGGCAAATAAGGAAAAGGGTTGCGCTCGTTGCGGGACTTAACCCAACATCTCACGACACGAGCTGACGACAGCCATGCAGCACCTGTATCAGAGTTCCCGAAGGCACCAATCCATCTCTGGAAAGTTCTCTGTATGTCAAGACCAGGTAAGGTTCTTCGCGTTGCATCGAATTAAACCACATGCTCCACCGCTTGTGCGGGCCCCCGTCAATTCATTTGAGTTTTAGTCTTGCGACCGTACTCCCCAGGCGGTCTACTTATCGCGTTAGCTGCGCCACTAAAGTCTCAAAGACCCCAACGGCTAGTAGACATCGTTTACGGCATGGACTACCAGGGTATCTAATCCTGTTTGCTCCCCATGCTTTCGTACCTCAGTGTCAGTATTAGGCCAGATGGCTGCCTTCGCCATCGGTATTCCTCCAGATCTCTACGCATTTCACCGCTACACCTGGAATTCTACCATCCTCTCCCATACTCTAGCCAACCAGTATCGAATGCAATTCCTAAGTTAAGCTCAGGGATTTCACATTTGACTTAATTGGCCACCTACGCACGCTTTACGCCCAGTAAATCCGATTAACGCTCGCACCCTCTGTATTACCGCGGCTGCTGGCACAGAGTTAGCCGGTGCTTATTCTGCGAGTAACGTCCACGCACCTAGAGTATTAATCCAGGGCGCCTCCTCCTCGCTTAAAGTGCTTTACAACCAAAAGGCCTTCTTCACACACGCGGCATGGCTGGATCAGGGTTCCCCCCATTGTCCAATATTCCCCACTGCTGCCTCCCGTAGGAGTCTGGGCCGTGTCTCAGTCCCAGTGTGGCGGATCATCCTCTCAGACCCGCTACAGATCGTCGCCTTGGTAGGCCTTTACCCCACCAACTAGCTAATCCGACTTAGGCTCATCTATTAGCGCAAGGCCCGAAGGTCCCCTGCTTTCTCCCGTAGGACGTATGCGGTATTAGCGTTCCTTTCGAAACGTTGTCCCCCACTAATAGGCAGATTCCTAAGCATTACTCACCCGTCCGCCGCTAAGTGATGTAGCAAGCTACATCTCCCCGCTCGACTTGCATGTGTTAAGCCTGCCGCCAGCGTTCAATCTGAGCCATGATCAAACTCTTCAGTTTAATATTGCTTAGTGCCTATAGGGCACCAATCTTGGCTCATCAATCTTCTGACAAATATTTCTCAAATAAACTTCGAGTCATTTC
>NZ_JCAKMZ010000039.1:2381-21904 GCF_059515865.1 Acinetobacter sp. CY73
TACCATCAATCAATGAAAATAATTTCGATTAATCAATCAGTAAAAATCCACACAAGTTGTTCTTCATAATCTCTTAATGATCTTCTTGCTCTTCGTCAGAGACAAGTTCAACACAATACATCTCAACAACTTAACCTGTTCAGCTAAGTTCGTTTACTGTATCGCGTCGGGATGCTGCGTATTCTATACAGTTTTATTTATCACGCAAGCCCTATCTCACATTAAAAAACTCGAGTGTTTATTTTTCAATCAAAATGGGAGGATTTATTGATTTTCTGACTAGTTTTCACTCATGAGTAGCAAAAAAACTCTGCAAATCGCAGAGTTTTTTAATTTTTCAAATGATCTTTATTGAGTGATATCAATAAAACCTTGAGTACTATAATGCTTTGTATCCAATTTTTTGATTTGTTTTTTACTTATATATGGATCAAGCGCTTCTACATATTGTAAAAAAGCTTCTGCATAATCCAATCCTACATCTGTACGGCGTTCACCACGGATGGATTTAAGCGTTGTATAGTAATCACCACCATTTGCTAAAAAATCAATCGTCACCACTTTGTATAATTTTTCAAGCTGGATGGGTTGGTATTCTCCAGATTGATTTCTGATTTCAATCGTATGAATCCGCTGTCCTTTATTTTGGGTAAAATCTACTTTCCATCTCATGCCACCAGTATATGGATAACTCCCTGTATTATTTTGTGCAATGACACCATCTATGGCATCTTCCAAAGTTGCTTTGACTTCATTCCCCGTCATATCTAATCGAACGAGTGTATTTTTAAAAGGCAATACATTGTAAATTTTACCTACAGTGACATCACCAATACCGACATCTTCACGAACACCACCACCATTCTGAAATGACAGGTCAGCATTAAAGTATTTTACACCCTGCTGTAAAAATGCTTCGGCAATCATTTGTTGGATATCTCCACCGTGCGTATCTACATGAGCATTTTTATTACATGCATCACCTAATGTTGAACGATTCACATCACGCTGTGTACCCGGCACTCGACGAGAACAAAGATTATCAACCGCGTGAGCCACGATTTTTTCAGCAAAACTTTTCTTTTCTAATTGATATGGTCTAAGAATATCTATCGTTTTCTGATCAGGCTGTACCACTTTAAATGGCACTTGATCTTTGATGAACTGATTTAGAATCATTTGTTTTTCAGTTTCAGTGACAGATTTTGCATCTTTAGCCGTTCTATTGAACTGATCTCCAATCAACACATGGGGTGTACCAGAACAACTTTCTATTTTGCCTTTGTTATTAAATTTAACATTGAGTTCACCAACGATATAACTATATTGCCAAGTTTGGGCAACGCAGACCAAATCGCCATCTTTATTTGTTAACTTTGTCGGATAAGTACCTTCAGGCGTCATGCCATATTTACTTAAGGTTGATGGTCCTAATAAAGTGTGCGAATCACCACCAATAATCACATCAACATCCGTCAGTGATTTTGCCAGTTGTTGATCTAAATCATAGCCAACGTGAGTTTGTAAAATAATTTTTTGAATACCTTGTGCTTTATAAGCATCAATTTCTTTTTGGGCTGATACGATCTCGTCTTGAAATAAAGTATCCGCATTCGGTTGCGATGAGTTCTTGGTTTTTTTTGCAACCGTCAACCCAATAACGGCGAATTTAGCTCCATCTTTTTCAAAGACATGTGATTTTTGAATACGATTGGTTTGATATAAAGGTGATGATTGCCCAAATTGTACATTTGCAGTGAGAATTTTAGTTTTCTCTTTACATAGTGTTTGATCCAAAAAACCAATAAATTTTTGCAAACCCACATCTGTTGCATCAAATTCATGGTTACCTGGCGTAAAAGTATCAAAACATACACTATTCATGGCATCAGCATCCGCTTTACCATCAGTCAGGTTGTAATATAAGTCTCCATTAATTGCATCACCCGCATGCATTTTTAACACATTGTTTTTTTCAGCTGTCAGTTGATTCATCAATGACGTGACACGTGCAAACCCACCACGACTCACACTAAATTCTTCCTGACCAAAACCAACATCGGCTTTAAATTTAATTGTTTCTTGATCCAAATGTGAGTGATGATCATTGATATGAATTAGATTTAATTCTAATGCTTTTTGTTCAGATTGGGGCGTTGATCTCGAGGAGTCATCATCACCTCCACAACTTGCCAAACTTAAACTGCTTAAGGCAATGAAAGTGAAACAACCAATCCGCTTCTGAAGATTTGTTTTCATTATAATGCTGCTACTTAAAATTATTTTAAATAGAGTCTCTGTATTTTTAATGTCAATTAAATGAATAAATCATGAATGTTAGGTTAAAATTATGATTAGACACTATATTCATTATCACCATCTTAGCCTGATTCAAGATCACTAAATGACTGAATAAACTTATAATTCACAATATTCGAGCTCACACTTTCAGCACATTTTTCCGCCATAGCAGTAATCGTTAAACTCGGATTCACATTAACATTGATTGGGATAGCACTCCCATCTACAACATAGAGTTTTGCATATCCAAAACTTCATGCTTCGCATCGATCACACCTTTTTAGGTTCTACGCCATCTCAGCAACACCCAGTAAATGTGACGCTACTGATAAATCCCCAACACTTTCCAAAAATACATTTTATACTTCGCCATGGTTCACCTCAGCAAATACTTATGCCGATTGATGTGCAATCGGTATAAAAGAAGGCGCCCCTCCCCAACCCATAGCGCTTGCGCAAGCACTCTGCCACGAATGAAAATTTCTGTATTTGTGTCATCAAACTGAACTTCACACAAACTTTCTTTATCGCCTGACACTGCTGTTAGTAATTAAAGTTCAATCGTAGTGACAATATGTACCGACAATTTTATTCACAAAAAAACCAGTCAATAGACTGGTTTTTTAGGGTCACGAGTTAACACTCATGCCTTATTGAATCATTTTTTTAAGAAGCCTTGAACCAAATTCAATACATTTTGGATATCACTATTCGCTTCTTGCTGATCAGTCTGACCCGCTTGTGGCGTCAATGAATCAATAATCTCTGGTAATACCGATGAAATCGCACCATATACATCTTGAGTTGGTACTTGCGCTTGAGCTGCTACATTTTCGACATCTTGCTGATCAAACAGGTTTTGAACAGATTGAGTTGGAATATTGGCATTTGCCCCAGGACCTGTAGACACCCAGTCATCTACTTGACTGGTTAAGCCCTGTCCTTTCAATTGATCTAATGCGCCTTGTAGACCACCATTTTTTTGGATCCAACCCAAAACCAAAGGAACAACCGCAATTAAAAGTGATTGTGCATTAAAACCACTTGATTGTTGAGCAGGTGCTTGCTGCTGACCACCCGTTAAGCCACCCAATACCGAGCCTAAAATCCCACCTAAACCACCTTGTTGTTGTGACTGATTTTGACCACCCATTTGCCCCAACACTGAACCAAGAATGCCGCCCAATCCACCTTGCTGTGATTGATTATTTCCACCCAGTGCTTGTTTCGCTAAAATTTCTACAATATTGCTTAAATTTGTCATGTTATATACCTAATTAGAATTATCATCTCATCGAGCATACAATTATTATTGTTCTCTGATGAAACATAATTGTTGTAGTTTCTATGATACTAAATTTTACTACTCTTTTTCGCAACGATTACCAACGAAATTTATTCCAATGTTCAGGGTTCGCCCAAAATTTAGAATTAAACCAATCAGGAACATGCTTGTAGGTCAAAATATTAAATTGCCATAATGCAAAGTCTTGATCATGTGTGGTTTTATCAATGAACTGTGTAAAGCCGAGACTCCGTAACATCTGTTCATCTTGTAATTGGCCGACCACCACAATTCTTTTCGCCATCAAATCTCGAAGCTTGACCAATACTTGGACTTTCTGCTGTTCGGTGATATCAATAAACTCAGCCGTATTGAGCAACACAAATCCTAAATCATATCTTTGCGTAAAGGGAAGCTTTAAGTACTCAGTTACGTTAAAATATGACCATTGAATTAAATGTTGATAGTCTTGGCTCAAATTTTGCCCAAGACATAATGCAGTTTGAATTGGCTGTTCATTAGATAAATCGTCTAGCATTGACGTGATGACATTTTTCTCAGCCATGACTGCACCTTATTTTAGAGAGAATGAATACATGGAACTCCAAGGCATTTGTCATAAAATGCATGCAGGTCTACGCAACCTAAGTGTAACTGAACAACAAACGCACAAGGCAAATGTTGAATATAAATTCACTTTGGATCGTTCAGAAATTGATCTTCCGTTTCAGTTGGGTCAAGACATTGAGATTGAAGCGACTGGAAATATCTACTGTGTTTCATGTGGTTCAAAAACACCTAAATCATATTCGCAAGGTCATTGCTTTAAATGTATGAAAACGAAAGCAGCGTGTGACATGTGCATTATGAAACCTGAGACTTGTCATTACCATTTGGGTACATGCCGCGAAGAAAGCTTTGCACAAGAAGTTTGCTTTCAACCCCACATCGTTTATCTCGCCAATTCAAGTGCTTTAAAAGTCGGAATTACGCGTTTAGGTCAAATGCCGACACGATGGCTAGATCAAGGTGCGACACAAGCTCTGCCGATTATGAAAGTCGGTTCACGTCGTTTATCCGGTCAACTTGAAGTGATGTTTGGTACTCAAGTGGCTGATAAAACCGATTGGCGCAAGCTACTTAAAGGTGAAGCTGAACCTTTAAACTTAATTGAAGTTCGTGATGAACTATTAAATGAGTTTGAACCTCAAATCGAAATGATTCGAGATGAGTTCAGTATGAGCTTAGATTTCAATGAAAATGTTGAAATACTTGAAAATGAATTGCCTCGAGAGTTTATTTATCCAGTAGACATTTACCCTGAAAAAATTAAATCTCACAATTTAGATAAGACCCCGATTATTCGTGGCAAGCTTCAAGGGATTAAAGGTCAATATCTGATTATGGATACAGGCGTGATTAATATCCGTAAATATACGGGTTATGAAATCAAACTGAGAGCTTAGATTGATTTTAAAGTTTAGCCTTAATCGCTTGAATATTAGAAAACCGCTTGAATGAGCGGTTTTTTATTTTTAGATCATTTGACTTGAAATTAACTCAAGAGTTTAACGATTGCCTCGACAGGATCTTCACTATTGTCTGCCAACAGCTGTTTATGCATGGTGAGTAATTGCATTGACTGGATTTTGGAAGTCTCAATATCCATTAACTTTTCAATTTCATGGGCCAATTTTTCAGGCGTTGCATCATGCTGAATCAGTTCCTGAATGACTTTTTTACCCGCCACAATATTTGGCAATGAATAATATGGAATCTTAATCATGAACTTCACCACATGATAAGTCAGCCAATTCAATTTATAAAAAGTCACCATTGGACGGTGTAGTAACATCGCTTCTAAAGTTGCTGTACCTGATGCAAGCGCTACAATATCACTAGCATCCATCACCATACGCCCAATTTTAGATTCAGTTCCAGTGTTTTCCAACAGCTGAATCTGAGATCGTAATTGCTCAGGATATTGTTTTAAAATTTCATTAATCTGCTGCTTTCGCGCATCATTAATCGCAGGGATTAAAAATACATAATCTGGATATTTTTGATAAAGCAATTGCGCCGCATCTAAAACTAAAGGCGCTAAACGCTCAATTTCACCACGTCGGCTACCGGGCAATAGTGCAATATGCTTTTGGGTCATATCCAATCCCAAAGCCTGTTTCGCATCAGAAATTGGATTTACTAAAGGCAATTGACTTGCGAGTGGATGACCAACAAAGGCTGAATTGACATCAAACTGTTGGTAGAAGGCTTTTTCAAAGGGAAATAAACATAAAACCAGATCAATACTGGCTTTAATCCCATGCACACGCCCTTGACGCCAAGCCCAAACAGAAGGACTGACATATTGTACTGTCTTAATAGGTAAATTTTTCTGTTTAATGGTTTTCGAGAGGCGTAGATTAAAATCTGGTGCATCAATGCCGACAAAGATATCGACTGGATTCTTCATCCATGTGTCGACTAAGCCATCACGCACAGCAAAGAGTTTTTTAATATCTTTTAAGACTTCAACAATCCCCATCACCGATAAAATATCCATCGGGTAATAGCTTTTAAAACCTTCAGCGATCATTTGTGGCCCACCAATGCCTTCAAATTCAGCATCAATGCCTTGCTCTCGAAAACGACGGATCAGCTTTGCACCAAGCGTATCTCCTGATACTTCACCCACCACGATACCAATTTTAAGTTTTCGATTTAACAAGATTATTTCCCTCAGAATGCGCCAGTTGATTTTAGCACAACTGTAGATATCTCAAATCGTTGAAATTGAGTTTGGCAATTTTAACAATCAAATGAGTCATCATCAAAACATGATCTTTGTTCAAAATCTTTAGCATTTTTTAGAATAAGCAAATCAACAATCAAGACAACTACTTATAAAAAAAAGCCATAAGATATCCACGTTTTTTTATAAGTCAGATTGTGGCATGTACGGTTCTATCGAATATATTTTAGCAGGTGTTTTAGTTGGGTTCTGCGTAGGCGTAACAGGTGTTGGTGGTGGTTCACTCATGACGCCAATCCTCATCACCCTCTTTAAAATCGAACCGCATATCGCCATTGGTACTGACCTGTTGTATGCAGCCATTTCAAAATTTTTTGGTTCTGTGGTTCATGCCAGAAAGCTCAATATCGTTTGGCCAATCGTGATTTGGTTAGCCGTAGGCAGTATTCCGGCATCTCTGGCGACCACATGGGTTTTGGACAACTATTTAAGTCAATCTACGCATTACAAAGCGATATTGACGATGGTTCTCGGCTTCATGCTGACCATTACCGGTATTTCGATTGTGTTTAGAACACAAGTGGAACGCTTCTTTAGCCGTTTTGGTAAACCAATATCTCATGAAGACATCGATCAACAACGTGAACGCCTAAAAAGCAAACGTTTACAGATCGCTTTGATGGGGATTGTACTGGGTATCTTTGTAACCTTATCCTCGGTCGGTGCTGGTGCATTCGGTATCATGGCACTCATCATCATGTTCCCCAATTTGCCAATGATCCGCATTATTGGTTCTGACGTTGTTCATGCTGTCCTACTCACCTTAGTGGCTGGTATGGGTCATATGAGTTCGGGTAATGTCGATTTTGAATTATTAATGTGGTTATTGATGGGTTCAATTCCAGCCATCATTGTCGGGACTTTAGTCAGCTCACGCTTACCTGAAAAAATTATTCGTAAGATTTTGGGTATTACACTCTTTGCACTGGGCATAAACTTTATGATTAATCCAGTCAAATCAAAACCTATCGCACCTGCAGAAGTTACCATCAGCGTTCCAGCTTCAGTTGGTCAAACAATCTAAAAAATAAAATAGAGCGATTGATATTCCCCTGTCATTTTTCAAATAAGAGTGACTGGGGTTGTTATTTAAAGCATGAATAGAATATTTAATTTGACAATGCTGATTAAATCTACGATTGTTTGCAATGATTAAGTTAACTCTAATTAATACCAAAAAGACCAAATCATTACTTTTTTTTATTAAATGCATTCGACTTTTTGATAACAAAATATCTACTGAATCGTGATATATTCAGTGAATTGAACATTTTTTTGTAAAAACGAACCAGTGACGGCAATGAATACACTACAGTCAAACTCCATTACACAATCCGATATCGATGATGTGAATGTACAAAGTTTTCAACCTCTTGTTCCTCCTGCTCAACTTAAAGCAGAACTCCCATTAAACGAAAAAGCATATCAAACGGTGCTCAATGGTCGTGAAACTGTCCGTCAAATTTTAGATGGTCAAGACAAACGTCTTTTCGTAGTGATTGGTCCTTGCTCTATTCATGATATTGAAGCGGCTCATGATTATGCAGACCGTCTTAAAGTATTAGCAGAAAAAGTAAAAGATACGCTGTACATTATCATGCGCGTTTATTTTGAAAAACCACGTACAACAGTCGGTTGGAAAGGTTTAATCAACGATCCTGACATGAATGACTCATTCAATATCGAAAAAGGCTTACGTTTAGGTCGTAAATTATTGCTTGAGTTGAATGAAAAAGGTCTTCCTTGTGCAACAGAAGCGCTTGATCCAAACTCACCACAATACTATCAAGACCTAATCTCATGGTCTGCAATTGGCGCACGTACCACAGAAAGCCAAACCCACCGTGAAATGTCATCAGGCCTTTCATCACCTGTTGGTTTTAAAAATGGTACAGATGGTGGTTTAACTGTTGCAACCAATGCCATGCAATCTGTTAAACATGGTCATAGCTTCCTCGGTCTAAATGATCAAGGTCAAGTCTCTGTAATTCGGACTAAAGGCAACCCATATGCACACGTTGTACTGCGTGGTGGTAATGGAAAACCGAACTATGATGCAGGCTCTGTAGCAGATGCAGAAAATGCTTTGGCTAAGGCTAAAGTCAGCACCAAAATCATGATTGATGCCAGCCATGCCAACTCAAACAAAGACCCGTACCTTCAACCGCTTGTTTTGAAAAATATTACAGAACAAATTTTGAATGGTAATAAATCGATTGTCGGTATTATGGTAGAAAGCCACTTAAAAGGTGGTCGTCAAGATATTCCTGAAAATCTTTGCGATTTAGAGTATGGTAAGTCTGTAACTGATGGTTGTATTGATTGGGAAACGACTGAAAAAGTACTGCTTGAAATGGATGCAGCTTTGAAAGACGTATTACCAAATCGTTAATAGTTTTTAAAACGCCATCAGATGATGGCGTTTTTTTTGACTGAAGAATTGATAGAGGTGATATCGAAATGGATGACTCTAAAGTGAGTGAATTTGAAACAGATCATGACGTTGATCATCTGGATACAGAATCGCTTGAAGCCGAACTCAGCCAAGTACCGAACTTTCAATTTATTCATCAACATTTAATGAGTTCTGGCCAACCTTCGGGGGAACAAATTGCTAAAATCAAAGCTTACGGTGTGGATACACTCATTAATTTAGCTTTTACAGATTCAGAACCGCATTTAGCCAATGAAGATCGTTTATGTGCAGAATTAGGATTAAATTACATTCAAGTCCCAATTCACTGGGAAATGCCGACTGACGAACAATGCATTTTCGTTCTTGATTTAATTGATCATTTAGTCCAACAAAAAATGGTTTGGATTCATTGCACTGAAAACAATCAATGCAGTTGCCTCATGTATCTCTATCGCCAATATTACCTTGATATGGATATGCCCACTGCACAAGAACTCATGCATCAGATCTGGGAACCCAATGAGACTTGGACTGGTTTGATTCATGCCGTTGGATTACAACTTCAAGGGAGAAAATCGACTTTGGATTTGCAACATTCCCTGATGAGTGCTGATCAGTTTTCTTGATTTGTATTACTTATTTCAGATATCTTAATTCTTTTGTCAAAGCCATCACTCTCAAATCAAAAAGTGAATTAGACCACGATCCAATTCACTTTTAATTTTTCAACTTAGCTTATGTCAAAATTTATTATTTTTGATGCGTCACCAGCACTGTAGCCGTAGACAAGATTCCTTCTTGTCGACCTGTAAAACCTAGTTTTTCAGTGGTTGTCGCTTTAATACTAATTTGAGTGACATCAAGATCCATGACATCCGCAATACTTTGACGCATGGCTAAATGATGTGTTGCCAACTTTGGGCGTTCACATGCGACTGTAATATCTGCATTGGCAAGCACATAACCACGGTCTTTAATCAATTGATAAACATGTTTCAACAAATGACGACTATCTGCACCTTTAAACTCTGGATTTGTATCCGGAAAATGTTGACCAATATCACCAAGTGCCAAAGCACCTAATAGAGCATCACATAGCGCATGTAACACAACATCCCCATCGGAATGTGCTTTTAACCCATGTGTATGCGGAATTTGTATACCCGCTAAAGTGACATACGACCCTTCTTCGAACGCATGTACATCCATTCCTTGTCCTATACGAATTGGTAACATCACTTTAAGCTCCTATATACATAAATTCGTCTATAAATCTTGTATTCATACTTTCTATTTCGCTATAGTACGTATGCAAACACAGTGAAAGTATAAGCGATCATGTTGTTGAAATACGTATCGAATTCGATTAAATCCATAGTTTCTGCATTCTTTATTTGCACCGCTGCAACGTCTATTAGCCATGCAAAAGCGCTGAAATGTGATGAAACAGACGCACCTCAGTTTTTAAAAAATCTCTGTGCTGATTCTTTTAGTGATTTGCGTACAGAATTTAATGAGCACTTTCATACTACATATTTAGTGACAGATGCTCCTATTCGATTGATTGATGATACTCAAGCCCTTTGGAGTCAACGTGTTCAACAATGTAAAAATTCAAACTGCTTAAAGCAACAAATGAATTTAAGAATTGAAGATCTTAACTTTTATACGTCAATGAATCAGTCCTTAACGCAGCATTATCTTAAGTTTGAACAAGGCAAAATTTCAAAACAGCCTGCACATATTAAAATACATCAGCTGACCAAAGACCGGATTAAGATTGAAGGAACGGCATACCGAGATCCCAATAATCGCGCTGAAAGTCAAAGCATTCCTTTATTGGCTTACACGACCAATGAAAATAAAAAAGAAATTTTAGACAACGAAAATGATTGTAAATATGCATTGAATTTTCAAAAATCCATTTTGATTATCGAATCAAAAACACAAAGTAAGAACTGTGATCGTTTTAATGGGATTTATCGTCTCTATGATTAAATCAAACCCTATTTCACGTAGGATAAAATAATAGTTCAATCCATTCAAAGTTTTGGTAGTACTAAAAGCCAACGTGTAATAATTAATTTATATATTTTTATATCAATAACTTAGTAAGTTTATCACGTCATATTCATGCATTACCGTAAATTATTATCCACCCATTAAAGCAACAATTTAAATAACTCAAATAGAATTTCATTTAATATAATTAAATTCATTCATCTCAGTAATTAATAGGTTTTACTAGAAATTCTATTAAACTGTTCTTGCATATCATTAAATGCATAAGTAAAACCTAACAATGAGAGTTGGTGCTCAACTATACGATGTTCATTATTTTGGTACTGTGTATAAGCGAAATATCCAGTTTTAAATTGTGCTATCAGGCTTTGTCCATTTCTAAAAAAACCACCTAATTGCTGTTGGCTAGAGTGCTGATCTATACGAATTTTTCCATGTGAATTCGGTGCATGATGCTCACCAACATTCACCACGTAATCATGATTAATTCGTGCCACTGACAATGGTCCTTTACGCATGACACAGGCTTTAACCTCATCATATTTACGGTATTCACATTTAATTTTCCAACTGGCACGACCGAGCATCTGATTTTCAATATTATTGAAATGACGATCAGATGCGGGAGAAACAGCAACTTTTTTAATTAACGTATTGAGATGATCTTCCTGTGCATTCACACTTTCGATCCACCCCAAAAGCCCCAAGACTAATAGTTTTTGTTTAAATAATACATTCATTTTTAGGTTCTAATAATCCACAATAATTTATTGAAGCAAATTTGAGCAGAATATAGCACAAGTCAGAACCTTTTATAAATTTAAATATATGATTATTATGATTAAACATAATTTAATTAGGTAAATTTTCACAGTTCTAAATAGTCATTGATAAACTCATCACAGCAAGTATTGCCATAACAATTCCTAAAAACACCGTTAGATTAATTTTCTCTTTAAAAACAACTAAGCCCGCAATCACACCAAACACCACAACCAATATATTCATCCCTGCAAAAACCACTGCTGGAGAATCTTTTAAGAGCATGTGTGCTTTGACGTAAAGCGCAATATTGGCAAAATTTAATACACCCAAACTTAAACCTGCTAATAGGTTTTCTTTGCTCCATTTTGTATTTCTGAGTGCTAAATATCCCATAGACAATATGAATGCAAAAATAAACATCAGGTTCAAAGAGACAGAAAACTGTAACCCTAAGCTCGTCGTATATTTGAGCAAAATATCAATTAGTGCATAACCAAACCAAACGCCTAACAAGGACAGAATTGCCTTGGATGAGTTTGAGGATGCTGCACCACCTGATTTCATAAACACAATTATGAATACAGCAACTAAACCAATGGCTATACCCATCATTTTAAGTGGACTGAACGATTCATTAAATAAAAAATAGGCTGCAATTAAGGACAATATAATAGACAGTCTTTGAGCCACTTCTGTCTTTAAAATACCTGCTGTTGCTAATGATTTAGCTAATAGAAAAAAAATCGAAGGTAAACAAACACCCAGTACCACAATCAACCACCATGGCGTTTCAGAAATGGAAATAGTGGTTAAATTAGGTTTAAACCAAAAAAAACACAGAACACTGGCCGCCAAATAATTCCATGCGATCATTTGCAGTGGATCTAAGCCTTTGGACTTGGATATTTTTAGAAAAATTGAGACTAAAACACTACATAGCGCAGCAGAAAATATCAGTTCCATCTTGAGCCTTTTATTTTAATGATCTTAAATATTGGATTCTTGCTTTAAAGCATATTTTTGAATCTTAAATACATTAAAAAAGCCCACATTGCTGCGGGCTTTTCAGTATAAACAATTTAGAAATTATTTATAACGGCTCACCATTTTCTCTAAAGAGATCGGGCGAATTTTGTCAGCATGACCTGCTGTACCAAAAGCATTGTAGCGATCAACACAGATATCTTTCATTGCAACAACAGTTTCAGCAAAGAATTTACGTGGATCAAATTCGCTTGGTTTTTCAGCCATCATACGACGCATAGCACCTGTAGATGCTAAACGTAAATCTGTATCAATGTTGATTTTACGAACACCGTGTTTAATTGCTTCTACCAACTGCTCAACAGGAACACCATAAGTTTCTTTGATGTCGCCGCCATATTGGTTAATCACAGCCAACCATTCTTGTGGAACAGAGCTTGAACCGTGCATTACAAGGTGTGTATTCGGTAGTGCAGCGTGAATTTCTTTAATGCGATCAATCGCAAGAATGTCACCTGTAGGTGGACGCGTAAACTTGTAAGCACCGTGTGAAGTACCTACTGCAATTGCAAGCGCATCTACATTGGTATCAGCAACAAACTGAGTTGCTTCTTCAACAGATGTTAAAAGTTGAGAGTGGTCTAGAACACCTTCTGCGCCTACGCCATCTTCTTCGCCAGCTAAACCAGTCTCTAGACTACCTAGACAACCGATTTCACCTTCAACAGAAACACCACACGCATGCGCTAATGCGACAGTACGACGTGTCACATCAACGTTATATTCATAAGACGTTGGTGTTTTACCATCAGCAGCCAAAGAACCATCCATCATTACAGATGAAAAGCCCAATTGGATAGAACGCTGACATACATCAGGGTCAGTACCGTGATCTTGGTGCATTACCACTGGAATATGTGGCCATTCTTCAATTGCCGCCAAAATTAGGTGACGTAGGAATGGAGCACCTGCGTATTTACGAGCACCAGCAGATGCTTGAACAATAACTGGTGAATTCGTTTCGTCTGCGGCTAACATGATTGCGCGCATTTGTTCTAAGTTGTTTACGTTAAAAGCTGGTACGCCGTAATTGTGTTCACCGGCGTGATCCAAGAGCTGGCGCAATGAGATAAGAGCCATAATTTCCTCCCAGGTAATGCCCTGTATTCTACCCTGTCATGTATTTCAATTCAGCAAGAAATCACAGTATTTCATAAAAAATCCCTGCTTATGCAGGGAGTTTTAGGTAAAACCTTGAGCAAATACAATTTATTGATATTATTGAGCAGCTGATGCTTCAGCCGTTTCATCTAAAGTTGCTTGATCAGCAGGTACATTTGCAACTGATTCAGGAATATCGGTATTGTTTTCGTCTTGTAATGGTTTATCAATGGCATCGATTGCCGCTTGTTGTTCTGGGCTTACATTTGCAGATTCTTCAACAACCACTTCTGAAGTTGCAGCTTGATCTGCAGCAGGTGCTTTTTCTTGTTTAGAACATGCAGTAAACGTTAATGGGAATGCCAAGCAAGCAGCTAAAACTAATTTAGAGTTCATCACAATTCCAAAAGTCTATGATTTAATTCAAACAAATTTTATTGCAAAAATATTTCATTTTAATGACCAATTAAAGAACATCATTTTTATTCGCTGAATTTAATCAACTTTAAAATAAAAAAAGCTGACCAATGTGTCAGCTTTTTTTTATAATTTGTTTCAGTTATACAAATTAAGCACGTTCAATCAGAGCAGCAACTGCAGGCAGAGTTTTACCTTCAACAAACTCTAGGAAGGCACCACCACCTGTAGAGATATAACCGATTTTGTCAGCAACTTCATACTTATCAATTGCCGCTAAAGTATCCCCACCACCTGCGATAGAGAAACCTTCCGATTCAGCAATCGCTAAAGATAAAGTCTTAGTGCCTTCACCAAATTGATCGACTTCAAAGACACCGACTGGACCATTCCAAAGAATGGTTTTAGATGTTTTCAAGATTTCAGCAAACATTTTCGCTGTTTCAGGACCAACATCCAAAATCATGTCATGATCAGCAACGTCTTCAACTTTTTTCACAACGGCTTTTGCTGCTGCCAATGAACCAAGGAAGTCTGCAAAATCAATTTCAGATGCATTTGCAACAACGACATCTGTTGGAAGTGGTACAGAAACTTTTGCTGCAATGGCTTTTGCTGTTTCAATTAAATCATTTTCACACAGTGATTTACCTACATTGAAACCAGCAGCAGCTAAGAATGTATTGGCAATACCACCACCTACGATCAATTGATCACAGATGTCTGAAAGTGAAGTTAAAACATCAAGTTTTGTTGATACTTTTGAACCTGCAACAATCGCAACCATTGGTTTTGCAGGCGTTTGTAATGCACGACCTAATGCATCTAACTCAGCAGCCAATAATGGACCAGCAGCAGCAACTTTAGCTAAACGTGCAACACCTTCCGTTGATGCTTCTGCACGATGCGCCGTACCAAATGCATCCATCACAAATACGTCACAAAGCGCTGCGTATTTTTGCGCTAAATCTGGATTATTTTTCTTTTCGCCCGCATTAAAGCGGCAGTTTTCTAATAGAACAACTTGACCCGCTTCGACTTCAACACCATCTAAGTAATCTGTGATGAGTTGAACGTCTTGACCTAAAGCTTTGGTTAAATATTCAGCAACTGGTGCTAATGATTGTTCAGGTTTTGGTTCGCCTTCAACTGGACGACCTAAATGTGAATAAACCATGACCGCTGCACCTTTTTCAAGCGCCGCTTTAATCGTTGGTAATGCAGCGCGTAAACGGGCATCACTCGTAATCACACCGTTTTTAACAGGAACGTTTAAATCTTCGCGAATAAGGACACGCTTACCTGCCAAATCTAGATCAGTCATACGCTGAAAGTTCATGTATAGCTCACTTTTTATATATCAAAATCGCATAGATTCTAAATGATTATGCTAAAAAAAGTTAGAGACTTTTGCATAAATGGTGTGGAATTGTTTGGTTTTGATTATCATAGGATCAGTCCTATACAGAACTTTTGCTTATGTCTTTTCATCCAGATCCAAAAATCAATCGTTTAAACGTGCTTGGTGAGCCACTTGCGAGTTGTTGCTTTGATCCAATCACTGGATATTTCCGCAATGGATTTTGTCATACCGCACCATCCGACTTAGGTCAGCATACGGTTTGCGCGGAAATGACCTCTGAATTCTTGAGCTTTTCCCAAAGTATTGGTAATGACTTAACAACGCCACTTCCAGAAATGGGTTTTCCTGGTGTAAAACCGGGTGATTTTTGGTGTATCTGTGTGACGCGTTGGGTTGAAGCTTACCAAGCGGATATGGCTCCCAATGTAAAACTCCAAGCCTGCCATCAAGCAGTATTGGCTTATGTACCTTTAGATTTACTGATGGAATATGCGGTCTAACTTAAAACTGAAATGATATAACGGTATTGCAATTAATACCTTAATATTTGATCGTCTGCTTTTAAAGCTTATTTTTTAGGATATATATAATGAGCCACTCCCCTATTATTTTGGCTTCAAGCAGTCAGACACGTAAAGATCTGATGAACCGCTTGGGTGTGGATTATCAATGTATATCACCAGAAATAGATGAGTCCCCTCAAGGTGAACGACATGCAGATGACCTGGCAAAGCGATTAGCATATGAGAAGGCTCATGTTATAGCGGAGCAACACCCGCATGCCATTGTGATTGGCTCTGACCAAGTGGCTTGGCGCGAAGGCGCTCCTGATATTTTTATTGGTAAGCCTTTAACAGTAAACAATGCCGTTAAGCAACTGCAAGCCAACTCAGATCATTTCGTTTACTTCAGCACAGCTTTGAGTGTTCAACAGAGATCCACTGATTATGAAAATACTCTGGTTGAACACTATAAAGTGAAATTCCGAAAATTAGATTTAGCTGAAATTGAGCGCTATGTGGAGCGTGATCAGCCTCTACATTGTGCGGGAAGCTTTAAGTGTGAAAGTTTAGGCATCAGTTTATTTGAACAAATGACTGGACAAGATCAAACGACTTTAATGGGTATGCCGATGATTCAATTGTGTAGAATTTTAAGAGAATTGCAATTATTAGTGCCATAATGTACGCTGCGTACTCCTCTACAGTATGTGAGGAATACGCATTTTATTAGATAAATAGACAAAAATAATGAAATTTAAAACCGCGCTAACTATTTTGCTTTTTAACCTTTCTGCTGTTCCATTGCTTTATCAGCATAGTTATGCAGTAGAACCAGATATACAGTCTCAGTTCACTCAAATCGACAAAGTATTCATCAATGAATGGGTACAATATCAAAATATTATCCTGATCAATCAATTAGAACAATTCAACCTTAAAAATCTAGCAATTGAATTAGATCGTTCACCTTATGATCAGAGAACTGCGAAGCTTTTAAAGCAGATGCTACAGCAGCCTAAAAGCAATATGGCAAGATTAGAAAAACTCCATGCACAAAACACTCAGCTAAAAGAGCTCATTCAATTAAACATCCAAGAATATAAATTTGATTTGGAAGATCTTGAAAAAGATTTTAGTGTCACGGAAGTTGAGTTTGATAATGATGAATATATGAGTTTATTCAACCAAAAACAGCATAATTACATCGCATTTAAATCACTTAGAGAAATTGTTAATAACAAAGTTCTTTCGATGATTTTACACAACCCTTTATCATCTCAAAATCAAAGTGATACCCACTCAAATTTAGTGAACGATTGGTTTCGATATCAAAATGCACTGAATAGAATTAATAAATTACATCAGCAGATGGAAGTATCTTCATCTCGATACCTTACTGAAGACAATGAAGCAGTAAAAGAATTAAAACAAAAATTGACCAATATCAAGATTCAGTCCAGAAGATCTTAGAACAAGTTCAGCCAAAATCATCACAGGTGACTGAGCAGATTAAGGAATTGAAAAATTCTCTTCAGCTGACTACTGAATATTTAAGAAATGATTATGCCATGCGAGGCATCGATGGTTTAATTGAATCAAATGATTATAACAAATCTACTGATAGGTCACTTGGTCAAGAATATTTTGAATTGACTCGAAAACTAAAAAAAAGTGAAGATCAAATTAAAAAAGAAGTATTCAGTTATCTGAAAAATAATCCACTAAAATAAAGTGTTCAAGGAAGATAAAAAGCTTAAATATAATCAATACATCTCATTGAAACTGATAATTTTTTGTAGATTAAACATTTCTACAATCGAGATCACCCTGTTTAGAAGGTTTCAGATTACCTATTAGATCTACACCTGTTCCACGCTTTTATATATTATGTTAAGGAAATCAAGTGAAATTAATAAAAGAATGGATTGATTATCAAAAAATAGACAATCAGATCAATCATCTCGACACTTCTCACTCACACAATATCTATATGGGTAATTCAGAAAACACTGACATCGAAAGCATGTTTCACATGTCAAATGTTACCGAACTCGCTTTGTCAATGTACAAAAATTACGAACCTACATTTGAACAATTGATTTCAATTAAAGAAAAATGGATCTATATTTTAGAATCACTCGTTAAAGCAGATGATGCCATACAATTAGATATTGGCGACTATGAAGAATTTGCTGAGATATTAGACGAAATTAATTCTTTAAATACGTCTATTGAAAAACAGATCTATGATTATTTAAAAGAAAGTCAAACCTCTACATTATGTATTGAGTGGATCAGTTATCAAAACTTAAAAGAAACTATAGAAAAAAAAGAGAGTGAGTTAACTAAAAACTATGTTCAGAGTATTAGTGGAGCGGAAATCAATGATCAAGATAAGCTTTCCAAGATTTTCCTAGATACTCTTATCAACAGCAAACTTGAATTATGGATGAAATTTCAACCCAAAACAAAAAAATTGCAAGAACTATCAAGTTTAAAAATTCAATTGTGCAAAGTTGAATACAGCAAAAATCGCCATCTTATACAACGTCCTATTTTATCCAAAGAATACGAAAACAAAATCAGTCAATTGAAATCGGATATAAAATTATTAGAAAGTGAACTGGAGTTAAACGTATTTAGAGAAATATCACAGAGGTTTTAATTCATTTTACTTGTATTTATGCCTTGCTTACATGAATTCAAACATAAGACAATATGCCTAATCTTACCTTAATGTTAATTAGGCTATTTAATGTCCCAAACTTTAGACGTATTAGGCGGGATTACCGCTGAACAATTTCTCTCAGAATACTGGCAAAAGAAACCGCTTCTAGTTCGTAATGCAATACCTGAAATTGCAGAAATTCTAGAACCAAATGATGTGATGGAACTTGCACTAGAAGATGAAATGAGTGCTCGTCTGATCAAACAGAAAGATTGCGCTCAAATTTTGTTTGATCAATCCTCGTACATTACAGTGGGCTCTAGATAAAAGCTATGTAAATGTTATGTGAAAGACTGGGCTTAATTTGATTTAAGTCTATACCCCGCACAATTCATAGGACTCTTAGTGGCATGCCAATAATGAATTTATACGGCATATTAAGAAAATTACATAAGTAAAGACTTTAACCTACTCATTAGACCTCTTGCGAAAGTCATTATTGCAAGTTTATCCGGTTTACCAGTGCAGCGATTAAGCTAATGCGTAAACCGAATCGCTTGCGTCTATTTCGGTAGCGTTCACTCAATATTCTAAATGTTTTTAATTGACGATTGATGTGTTCAATCACAATTCGTATTTCTCCAATGATTTTATTGTACTTTTTCTCAATATCAGATAAGGCAGAATTCTTCTTTTTCTTAATAGGAGTCAATAGCTTAAATCCACGCTCCTCTAGTCCATGATACCCTAAATCAGTAACCACATATTCACAATGCTTGAATTTTGCAATCGTTTTTCTTGCCAATTTAATGTCATGTTGACTACC
>NZ_JCAKMZ010000040.1:0-21884 GCF_059515865.1 Acinetobacter sp. CY73
GGTATGTTTAATAAAATTGAATAATATGTAAAGTAGATTTAAAAATTACAATTTCAATATTATTAGCGACTTATATGGAAAATACTTAGCCTAATTATTACGCTTTTTGAAATATTGGTGTATTATCATACAAATGGGGATGCATTTAATTTATATAAATAAGTGTTATAATAAACATTAAATTGCATTAAGTGTGCTAGCCGTCACAATATTTAATTAAAATGATATAAGTCTGAATATATTCTAACCTGAATAATTGAAATCACTGGTTTAAATATATACAAATTTATTTCGCATAGTTATATTGAGTGTAGCCGTCAAAATTTTTAACAGGTTGTTTTATGAGTATTCTTGATTTGTATAATGATTCAACATTAAATCAGGTTGAAGGATCCAAAAAAAAGCAAACACCTAATAAAGCTCAATTAAGCGATGACTTTAAGCGCGCACTCGAGCAAATTCCACAGATGGTTTGGCTGACTAAATCTGGAATTGGCTATGCAAATTCAATTCTTAAAAATTACATTGGCGCAGACAGCCAAGATTTACATCATAGAGACTGGATTAAATATCTTCATTCTGAAGATGCAGAACACTTTTATAATATTTGGATGCACGCTCAAAAATCAGGTCAATCTTTCGAAAAAGAATGTCGTATAAAAAATAATCATGGAGACTATTTTTGGTTTTTAGTTAGTGCAAAAAGCAACTTAAACTTTGATCAATTATTTGATTGGACTATCACATTCACTAATATTCATGAACGTGCAGTTCAATTAAGAGAAACTGCAGATATATTACGTGCCAATACAGATATGCTTGATGTGAGTGTGGACTGTATTAAGATTATTACACCGACCGGTCAAGTGTCACACATGAATAAGTCAGGTTGTAGAGCACTGTTAGGCAAAGAGCGTGTACGTAAATTTGGCATGGAATGGTTAAGTTTGCTACCACCTGAAGTAAGAGATCAGGGGAGTCAAGCCATAAAGGTTGCTGCCAAAGGTAAAAATTCTCGTTTTGCAGGAAAAAGTATCTCTGGCAATGTCACGATGTATTGGGATAATATTTTAACGCCAGTGATCAATGAAAATGGCGATACGACCAGTATTTTATGTGTTTCGCGTGATATTACTTTACAACGAGTGGCTGAACATAAATTAAAAATTTCTAGTGAGTATGATGAGTTAACTGGACTCATGAACCGTAGAAGTTTTAAAGCCAAGTTAAAACAATCAATCACTCATGCAAAAAGAACCAAAACAAAAGTCGGCATGATGTTCATTGACTTGGATCATTTTAAAAATATTAATGACACGTTGGGGCATTCTGCCGGCGACCATTTACTGCGAGTTTTATCTAAGCGTTTTGCAAAATGTTTAAATGAAAATGCTTATGTCGCTCGTTTAGGCGGAGATGAATTTGCTGTTATTGTAACGAATCTCAGAGATGTCGAGCATCTTGAACAAGTCTCTAAGCAGTTACTGAAGAAAAATGAGTCTCCTGTTACGTTCTCTGGTAAGTTAATCAATGGTGGAATGAGTATTGGCGGTGCTATTTTCCCACAAGATGCAACAGATGGCATTGAGTTAATGAAATGCGCGGACACCGCTTTAAATGACTTAAAAGAACGTGGTCGAGGTGGTTTTAGACTTTATAACACTGAAATGATGGAAGTTGCGAAACAGAAGACTCAGCAATTAGAAACTGCCCGTTACATTATTCGTGAGCAATTGATTGAACCGTTCTATCAACCGAAAGTGCGTTTGGATAACCGTGAAATTATTGGTTTTGAAGCCTTACTTCGATGGAAAGACTGTGATGGAGTGGTCAATTTCCCCGCAACGATTGTAGAAGCTTTTAATGATTATGAATTAGCGACCAAAATCAGTTTGATTATGCATGACCGTATTTTTAAGGATATGTCGAATTGGATCAATCTAGGCCTACGCGTAGTGCCGATTTCAATTAATGCTTCACCTGTTGAGTTTATGCGCGATAACTATGCTGAGCTATTAATCAAACGTTTAGAACAATATCAAATTCCACCACATCTGATTGAAATCGAAATTACTGAACACATTCTTTCGGAACGTGGTTCTGAGTTTGTGATTAGAGCATTGAAAAAATTAAAGGAATACGGTATTCGTATTTCCTTAGATGATTTTGGCACAGGTCATTCTTCAATGACACATTTACGCGATTATCCTGTAGATTGCCTGAAAATTGATTATGCATTTGTAAATCGCATGAATGAAGAAAAATCAATTAGCTCTATTGTCGAGGGCATTGCGAAGCTAGGTCCAATTCTAAGTCTTGATGTTATTGCTGAGGGAATTGAAACCATTGAACAACTGGACAGTCTTCAACTAGTCGGCTGTGAATTTGGTCAAGGATTTTTATTTAGTCGTGCAATCTGTGCAAGTGAAGCAAAAATGATGCTAATGACTAAAGTGATAGAATAAATTTTTTGATTTTAGTTTTTGGCAACCCTCATCAGGTTGCCTTTTTTTATTTGGTTTCAAATGCTTATAATGATTAATAAGAAAAATAAAGTTATAGAATTAAAATTATTTTTTCATGAAAAACGCTTGTAAAGTTATTCTATTATGCGTATTGTGGTTTCAAGATTAATTTTTACTATGTTCTAAAGACATGCATAATCAACTTTTGACAAATAACGCTTATTATTATTTTTGGCAATTTAACAACTAGTTGCCTAGATGCGTTCGGGCAACTTTAAGGTTGCCCATCAAAGTTTATACCTGATCGGCAACCCCGCTCAGGTTTTTTTATGCATATTTTTTAGACGTCTGGAGTTTAACATGAACAATTTTAATACTTTTTATTTTAGCGATTCTTATTGGTACTACTTTAGCTCTTTATTGAATCAACACAAAACGTCCCATAGAACACATAAGCTCAAATAAAAGATCGGACTGTAAACAGCAGTCCAAAGGAACAGTTATGAATGCTTTAAATACTTGTTTAGAAACATTAAACTCAAATAAATCTCAAGACCAAGAAAAACAATTGATATTGCCTATGCATTTGAAGGCACAATTTCCTTTAAGTATTAAATTACAAGAACAAATTGATCAACATCGCCAAGCGATTGAAAATATTTTAAATGGTACAGATGATCGCTTAATGATCATCACAGGTCCGTGTTCAATTCATGATCCAAAAGCTGTGCTTGAATATGCTGAAAAATTAATAGAGTTACAAAAAAGTGTCGCAGATAAAATTCTATTTGTTATGCGTGCTTACATTGAAAAGCCGAGAACCACTGTAGGTTGGAAGGGGTTTCTTTATGATCCTAAGCTAAATGGATCTGCTGATATGCAGCTCGGTTTAGAGCGTTCACGTCAACTGTATTTAGATATTATTGGGTTAGGTCTACCTATTTCATCTGAGATATTAAGCCCAATGGCCACCGCATATTTCGATGATTTATTGAGTTGGGGCGCTGTAGGTGCGCGTACCAGTGAATCTCAAATACATCGTGAAATCTCAAGCCAAATGCCATATAGCATTGGATTCAAAAATGGTACCGATGGCTCGATTCAAATTGCTTTAGATGCGATTCAATCATCCAGTCATGCACATCATTTCTTGGGTATGAGTCAATCTGGTTTACCTGCAATACTTGAATCTAAAGGTAATCCCAATGCACATTTAATTTTGCGTGGATCGAATACAGGTACCAATTATCAATTCAGTGAAATTGAAAAAATCCGTGAAAACAATAAGGGGTATTTGCCACCTTTGGTAATCGATTGCAGTCATGGGAATAGTGCTAAAAACCCATTAAATCAACCTGATGTTCTGAAGCAAATTATTGCTGAAAGAAATGAAACGAGCGTCTGTGGCGTCATGCTTGAAAGTTTCTTAGTCGATGGCAATCAAAAAATAAGTGATCATATGACTTATGGACAATCTGTGACTGACGGCTGTTTAGGTTGGGAGAAAACAGAAAAGCTTTATTTAGACGTGGCTGATCAATTACGATTAATAGCTTTGAAACATAGTGCTTAATATTCATGTGTATAATATTCTATGTATATAGAAGCCCCAATTTTAGGGGCTTTTTTTTAAAAATGCTGAAATCAATGTGGTTATAAGCCGATTTAAGTGTAGTGATCTAATTGTTCAAATTTGATTCTTAAATAATTTGATCCAATAGGCATTTTGAATAGAATTGAACAAGGCGTTCTGGTTTTAATATTTGAGCCTTTGAATAAAAATGTGCAATATTACAAACATAAATAAGTGCTTGATCATTAAAAAATTAAGTTATTTTTGAATGTATTTTGCACGATTAAAAGTCAGTTACTAAATTTCGATGGGGTGATCAATGTATTCGTCTGAGTTAATCAATGAAGCGCGTAGTTTCATGTTCCGCTTGCTCAAAAATGTTTTTGACAATGGTGGTTCAGATTTATTCATATCAGCAGATTTTCCTCCGAGTATGAAACATCAGGGCTTGATGAAGCCACTCAGCTCACAAGAGCTGACTGCAGATAAAACAAAACTATTTGCACACAGCTTGATGAATGACAAACAGCGTGCAGAGTTTGAACAAGAATTAGAATGCAACTTTGCCATTAGCATTCCAGATGTATCACGTTTTCGTGTTAATGTTTTTCAGCAACAAATGAATGTGGGGATGGTCATTCGTACCATCACATCAGAAATTCCGAACTTCACTAAATTAAAACTTCCACCATCTTTGAAAGATGTAATTATGGAAAAACGTGGTTTAATTTTAGTGGTCGGTGGAACGGGATCTGGTAAATCAACCTCACTTGCTGCGATGATTGACCATCGTAATGAAAACTCAGCAGGGCATATCATTACAGTTGAAGATCCAGTTGAATATGTGCATAAGCACAAAAAATCGATGATTACCCATCGTGAAGTGGGCGTAGACTGCCACTCATGGCATAACGCACTGAAAAATACTTTACGTCAAGCACCTGATGTAATCTTGATCGGTGAGATTCGCGATACGGAAACGATGGAACATGCAATAGCCTTTGCTGAAACTGGACATTTGTGTCTGGGGACACTACATGCAAACAATGCGAACCAAACCCTAGATCGTATTATCAACTTTTTCCCAGAAGAGCGTCGTAATCAATTATTGATGGATTTATCCTCTAACATGAAAGCGATTATTTCTCAGCGTCTGATTCGAACTGAAGATGGTAAAGGCCGTCGTGCAGCTGTAGAAATCATGTTAAATACACCTTTGGTTTCCGATGTGATTCTGAAAGGTAATTTCCATGAACTCAAAGAGATTATGACGAAATCTCGAGAGTTAGGTATGCAAACTTTCGATCAGGCATTATTTGATTTATATGATGAAGGTTCAATTAGTTATGATGAAGCCATTCGAAATGCGGATTCTATGAATGAAATTCGTTTAAAAATCAAATTGAACAGTAAACGTAAAGTTGAAGGCGCTGATCGTGCAGTTAGTTCATTTAAAATGTTTGATGATGGCGTAGGACAGGAATAAAGGTAGGCTATACATTCTTAAATCAAAAAATCAGCCTAAAGGCTGATTTTTTATGGTCATTCAGATTTTCTCGTTACATTCACAGACCAGCTTCGTATTGCTCACTTGACAATAGTTCTTCTACATCTGCCATATCATTTGGTTTGATTTTATAAATCCAACCTTTACCATACGGATCATCATTGACAAAATCTGGATCTTCTTCAAGAAGTTCATTAATTTCAACAACAACACCTGAAATCGGGGCATGAATATCAGAAGCTGTTTTTACAGATTCTACAACACCTGTTTGTTGACCTGCAGTCACTTCTGTACCAACTTCTGGAGCTTCGACATAAACTAGGTCGCCCAAAGCATCTTGCGCATGATCAGAAATACCAGTCACTACAAGCTCACCTTCGATTCTAACCCATTCATGTGTACTTGCATATTTCAACTCAGATGGATGATTCATAATGATTCCTTGGTTCTAACAGAACAACAAAATAAAAATTTTTCAGTGTTATACATGGTTTTGAACGAAAGCGAAAGTTCAAAAAATTCTATAGATAGGGATCTTTACGCCAACTGCTTGGGCTTCGACCACTCCAACGCTTAAAAGCGCGACTAAAGTTGGCAACATCTGAATAACCCAATTCATCTGCAATCTGTTCTAGGGTGTAATCTGTACGCGATAGTAACGATGTAGCATGTCGATAACGCACTTCATCCACAATGGTCGAAAAAGACGTACCTTCAGCGGCAAGTTGTCTTTTTAATGTGCGATCAGACATATGTAAACGATCAGCAACATTTTCAATGCTGAGGTAATGCTGCTCTGAATGGGTAAGAATATCACGGACACGCATTGAAACACGGCGTCGCTCTCCGAGTTCTGAAAGTTCAGCTTCACACTGATTAATTGCAATCTGGCTGGAAATTGGATCAGCATTGACCATTTTTAAACCTAAGTATTTCTTATCGAAGCTTGCCACAAAGTGGGTTTGATCAAAATGCACAATTTGCTGAGGGGCCATACGGGAAATATAGCGATCGAAGCCTTCAGGTTTTGGAAAATCGAAATTGATCTCACCATGCAAGTCATCAATGCCAGTTAAAGCTTTCGCCATCGTAATGACGCCAAAGGTCAATGACATCACAATCTCAGTTCTCAACGGTTCAAGATCAATATCACATTGAAGCTGTAACGATACTTGCTCTGTAAATGTTGAAAAATGAAATTGCAAAAAGGGCATGCGTAACTGAATAAAACGATTAGCAAGGATTAACGCATCCATAATTTCATTGGAGGTCATGATCGCATAACCAATAAAGCCATGGATCGAAATTCGCATCTGATTACCCAGATGATAACCGAGTGAACTTTCGCCCGTCATTTTACGTGCAAGAATGATCATCTCATTTGCAATGGGTAAGGGAATACGAAATTCAGGATCAGCAAGCTGTTCAGGCGTATAATTGAATGGTGCAAAAAGTGATTCTGCACTGTATCCCCAGCGAGAAACCACATCGAGTAATAATAACCCGTATACACCTGGAATGCCTAAATCTTGGCGAACTGAGACTGTTTTCATTTGCGATCCATAGCTTGTCACAATTATTTTAATATTTATTTCTACAATTTTATATTGTCATAAATTCAGACGAATAATCGATAAAATTGTTGGACAAAGATTAGCTTTGTCCTGACATCGCCTCGCGACTAAAGACAATAATTTTAGTGGTAGAAATCAATAAAACATCACCATCTTGATTACGGGTCTGATTTACATAAGATACAATAGCACGATCTGCTTTGGTCTTAGAGGGTGTAATGGATACAATTTCAACTTCTACATGTAAACGATCACCTGCACGTGCAGGGCGTGGCCATCTTAAGCTGGATTCAGAGCCGATTAGACCATAAGCAACTGGAAAGCATTCGGTCCATAAACGCATAGTGACTGCCGAAGTATGCCATCCACTGGCTGCAAGCCCTTTAAAAATAGGATGTTCATCCGCTTTTTCTTCATCTAAATGAAAAACTTGAGGGTCATACTGACTGGCGAATTGCTTAATTTCATCTAAAGTCATTTCATATTCACGACTTTTAAAGCGATCACCAATTTTTATATCTTCCAGATACAACATTTAATCTTCTTCCTGTGCTAGGACGGTTTGTTCTACTAAAAAGCCACCCGTTTGACGTTGCCATAACTGAGCGTAAATTCCATTTTGAGCAATGAGCTGTTCATGAGTCCCTTGCTCCACGATAGTCCCTTGATCTAAAACAATTAATCGATCCATTTGAGCAATTGTAGATAAACGATGCGCAATTGCAATGACTGTTTTACCTTCCATTAAATCATCTAGACTCGATTGAATGGCTGCTTCCACTTCAGAATCAAGCGCACTCGTTGCTTCATCTAATACCAAAATAGGGGCATCTTTTAAGAACACACGTGCAATCGCGATCCTTTGACGTTGTCCGCCTGATAATTTAACACCACGCTCTCCAACGTATGCATCATATCCAGTTTGACCCCGTAGGTCGGTGAGTTGAGGAATGAATTCTTCAGCTTTGGCTTTTCGTACAGCCTCAAACATTTCCTCATCGGTTGCATCAGGACGACCATATTTAATGTTTTCAGCCACGGTTCGGTGTAATAAGGAGGTATCTTGCGTGACCAGTGCAATATTTTTTCTTAAGCTATCTTGAGAGACATCTTGAATATTTTGACCATCGATGCAAATGCGACCTTGGTTTAATCTGTAGAAGTTTAAAAGTAGTTGAATTAACGTTGATTTTCCTGCACCAGAACGTCCAACGATGCCAATTTTTTCACCCGGTTTAATTTCAAGATTAAGCTGATCAATCACATTTTTATCATTATAGGCAAAGGTCACCTGATCAAAGGTAATGCCACCTTTTTCAATATTTAAAGGCAGGGCATTGGGTGAGTCTTGGATATGAATTGGTTTGCCTAGGGTTTTCATCCCATCTTGAATGGTACCAATATTTTCAAATAAGGCTGAAGTTTGCCACATCATAAATGCAGCCATACTGTTGAGTTTTAAAATCATGGCAGTCGTTGCGGCAATCACGCCAATTTGTGCTTGCCCCTGTAACCATAGCCAAACAGCTGTACCTAAAACGCCAAAAAACAACACGGCAGTCAATAGATTAATACTGATTTCGTATTTTGTACCTAAACGCATTTGTTGAAATACAGTCACCATGAACTCTTGCATAGACTCTTTGGCATATTGACTTTCTCGACCTGCATGCGCAAAAAGCTTCACCGTTTGAATATTGGTATAAGCATCTGTGACACGACCCGTCATCACTGCACGGGCATCGGCTTGTTTCTTCGAAACGTGTCCTAGCTTTGGAATAAAATACAATGCAGCGCCAACAAATAAAATGAGCCAAATGAACAGGGGGATCAGTAAAATAGGGGAAACTTGTCCAAGTACAACACTGATGGTAATAAAGTAAATCACCACATAAGTGACCATGTCGCCTAAGATCACCCAGAACTCACGAACCGCCAAAGACGTCTGCATGACTTTTGCCGAAAGACGACCTGCAAAGTCGTTGTGGAAAAACTCTAGACCTTGACGTAACAATAGATTGTGAAATCTCCAACGCAAACGCATGGGGAAACTACTGTACAAAATCTGATGTCGAATGATCGACTGTAAGCTTGAAAAGAAGATATTGGCAAATAAAATTGTACTTAAAATAATAATATTTTGTTGATGATTTCTAAGGAATGATTCAGGTTTCGATTGGGTTAACCAATCTACTAAATGACCAATTTGAGAGAAAAATAAAGCCTCAAAACTTGCCGTTGCAGCCGTAAATAAAATCAGGCAGATGAGATATTTTTTTACACCAGTCGCAGCTTGCCAAACAAAGGAGAAGAACGTCGTAGGTAAAGGTTCATTTAAACCTTCCGTTGGATAGGGATCTACGCGTTTTTCAAACCACTTAAGCATTACTGAAACTCTTACAAACTTGTTTTAGATGGAGTTTACTTTAAAAAGGATGTAATTAGTATTGAAGTTAAAATGTGAAATCGTGTTCTTCTTAGATTATCAAAAAATTAAAGTATGACTCCAATTAAAGAAAGACAAGCAAGGCTTGTCTTTTCAATAGGGTCTGGCTTTAAAAATAAGAACGACAAGTAGTCTTAAACTTATTCCATTGAGTGTTCAATGAATTAGCCTAAATTAATGTTTTACCACATTAAGTCATCTGGAATGACGTAAGCCGCATACGGATCTTCTTCATCAGTGACTTCGGCAGTATTTTCACTATTATTTACCAAGATAAAACCAGTCAATTTTTCATTAATACGTTCAGCAAGGGCTTTAGGTAAAAAAGCATAACGATCATGATCTTTTGCAACCACTAAGCTACCTGAAACTAGGGCATTATAGATTTGCTGATTGATATAAACTTTCTTAATTTTACTGTCATCAATAAATTGATACGTTACATCGCCATCGGTGTCTTTAATTTTGTGATGGCTAATCATTTGAATCACAGATGCACGTAGCGTCTTTTCTTCCAAAGCCAGTTTTTTCTCTAAGCTCAGCGCTTGATCTTTAGCAAGTTTCTCTTGTTGGTCTTTTTCAATTTTAGCTTTCAGTTCAGCTTCATTACTTTGACCTGTACGCTGTTCATGTACGGCTTGTTTAGAGAGTTTCTTCGCCTTTTTATTGTCTACCAAGCCTGCTTTAAGCAACTGTGCTTGCAATGCATTTTTAACCATTTAAATACCAACCATAATTAAAGACGAGAATGTCGCAAATATATCATCCAATACACCAAACAGATCAAAAGACTTAAACCTGCAGGCAATAAGAATGCATTCAATTGTAAATAGGAATAACTGATTGCTGCAATTATACTTCCGATGATAAAGCCAATTAAGATCAATAAATGCAGTATTATTTTTTTAGCGTCATTTTTCAGTCCACGAACAAAATAACCCAGAGCCAAACCTAAATCGGTTAATACACCAGAAAGATGCGTGGTTCGGATAATGGCACCTTGATAATGGCTGACCATTGCATTTTGAATGCCCATCGATGCACATGCCCAAAGTAAGGCATAACGTGGATAATCCGCTATAAAGAACCAACACATCAAAATAAATATCATGACTAAAGTTAAAGGCAAACCGTAGCGTCGACCCAGTTCAAAATGACTATTCCCGAGGATAAAGCCACTATAACTTGACCCCAGTACATAGCTCGTCACAACCAAGATCAGAAAAATGACAGATGCATAATCTTGATCGGCAAGACTGAGCGCAATCAGACTGGCATTTCCTGTCATGTGAGAAACAGATTGATGCAGAAGAGAAATGAGTCCTAAAACGTTAATCATGCCCGCATTCATTGCGAGCATGAAAGCTCCAAACTGAACCCATTTAGGAAGGTGTTGAAATGGCATGACTTTATATCGGAAAAATCGACCATTTCAATATATTATTTTGTTGGAGCGCGATCAACAGCTACAGTAAATAATACGTCTGTAGATGAGTTAAGTGCCGTTTCAGTTGAGTCTTGTAAAACACTGATCACCATACCAATAGCGACCACTTGCATAGCAATATCAGAAGAAATATTGAAAAGACCACACGCCACTGGAATCAAGAGTAATGAACCACCAGCTACGCCAGAAGCACCACATGCAGAAACGGTAGCAACGACAGAAAGGATGATCATGGTTGTGATATCAACTGGAATCCCTAAAGTATGTACCGTTGCTAAAGTCAGTACAGTGATTGTCACTGAAGCTCCCGCCATATTGATGGCAGCACCCAGTGGGATCGCAACACTAGCAGTGGTTTCTGGAACACCTAAACGTTTCGCCAAATCCAAGTTCACAGGAATATTCGCAGCTGAACTCCGTGTGAAAAATGCAGTAATACCACTTTCACGCAGACATTTAAAAACTAAAGGATATGGGTTAGACCGTGTAACGATTGCCACCATGATCGGATTAATGACCAATGCAACGAAGAACATAGTTCCGATTAAAACCGCCAATAAATGCGCATAACTGGTGAGTGTTTTAATCCCAGATTCAGCAAAGGTAACAGCAACTAAACCAAAAATACCAATCGGGGCAAAGTTAATCACTAAACGAATCACACGATTCACAGCATTCGCAGCGTCTGTCAAAAAGACTTTTGAAGTATCACTTGCATGACGGAACGCAAGACCTAGCACTACAGCCCAAGCCAAAATACCAATGAAGTTTGCTTCAGAAATCGCAGTAACGGGGTTTGCAACAAAACTTAATAATAAGTTTTTAAAAATTTCAGCCAAGCTTCCAGGCGCTTGTAGCTCTGAATTTGCAGGAATATCTAAAAAAAGTGTACTTGGAAAAATGTTACTTGCGGTCACTGCTGTGACTGCAGACAAGAACATCCCAATCGCGTACATCACCATGATGGGTTTAATCTTGGCATTGGCACCATTTCCCACAGTGAAATTGGCGATCGAGGCTAAAACAAGTACAAACACTAAAATAGGGGCAACTGACTTTAATGCCTTAATGAATAAGTCACCAAGAATGCTTAAATACGGCGCAACTTGAGGAACAAAGACAGCAACAGCTACGCCTAAAATAATGGCGATAATAATTTTGGTAACTAAACTCAAACGTGCTAGAGCAGCGAACATAACTGAACCTAAAATGCCTAGACTGGCTTAAAATCAAAGAAATAAGCTCGGTATTCTATACTGAAACTCAGATGTTAAATAAAACAATTTATTAAGAAAAAATAACCCTTTAAATTACATGAGTTTTTTGATATTTAAATTATAAAATAATATCCAACTTGAACCTAAGCTTAATCAATTACTTAAGAAAAGGTCTGTGCATCCAATTCATGCATTGCTTGGTAGTGGGTGAGATAAACTTTTCCAGAAAGTTGTTTTAGGAAAGCAGAATCGTTTAAATGATCCATGACAGGTCCCTTGATTTCTGTCAGATGTAATTTGATATTCAACTTTTGCAATTCGCTATTCATTTCAGTTAAGGCATCCAATGCACTAAAGTCAATATTACTGATACTCGAACAGTTGACCACCACGTGCTTTAAATTGGCATGCTGACTCACTTCTAAAATCACAAACTCTTTTAAAGTATTTGCGTTCAAAAAGCTTAGGTTTTCATCGACGCGTAAAGACACGATTTCAGCACTGGTCACCACATCATGGCGTGAAATATTACGGAAATGTTGAGTCCCTTGAACCAAACCAATGACCGCAATATGGGGGCGGCTGATTCTCCACAACAATAATATAAAAGTCACAGCAATACCAATCATTAGACCACTGGTGATGTCGATGCAAAGTACACCGAGGAAAGTAACAAGCATTGCAAAACCATCTGCCTTAGAATATTTCCAAGCATCAACGAAAGGTTTGATACTGATGAGTTTCCAAATAGAAACGATGATCGTCGCAGCAAGAATTGAAAGAGGAAGCAATGCAAACAAGCTGGTAAAGTAAAGACTTACAATAACGATGAGAATAGAAGAAATTACACCGGCCATTGGTGTTTTAGCGCCAGCATCTGTATTCACTACAGTTCGAGATAAACTACCAGAAACTGGAAAAGCAGAACTTATGCCTGCACCTAGATTGGCTAAACCCAGCGCAACAAGCTCCTGATTACTATTTAGCTCACTTCGTTTTTGGAAAGCCGTTGCCTGAGCAATAGAAATTGATTCTACAAAGCTCACCATGGCAATCATAAATGCACCAGGCAACAATGTTTTAACCAATTCCCATGTCCAAAACGGCATAGAGAGAGGAGGAAAACCCACAGGGATTTCACCCACTGTTTTAATCCCGAGTTGATCGATACGAATGAAATAAACCAATGCGATTGAAAGCAAAACCAAAATAAGCGGCACAGCCCGATTCAGAAATTGACTATCACCAATAACTGTTTCTATTTTTTTGCTTTTTAAGAGTTTGGGGATATAAATTAAAAATAAAATAGCACTAATGCCAAAACCTAAAGTCGCAATATGACTTAAACCAATATATTCCCAAAGACTTTGGCTAAATTGAATAATATTGCTGGATTGGAGCGGAAGATCCAATAAAAATTTAACTTGGCTGAGTACAATCAATAATGCCGATGCAATAATAAAACTTTGAATCACAGGATGGCTGATCAGGCGAATCAAGAACCCAAATCTAAACACACCCAACAAAAAAGAGATGACACCGACCATGATTGCAAGTAAACAAGCGGCTTGAATGTAAACAGGGGAGCCAACTTCATATAATGGTTCAAGTGTCGCAAAGGTCATCATGGAAATTAATGCAACAGGGCCAATCGACAAGGTTAAACTGCTACCCACCATGGCATAAATAATCATCGGAATGACGCTGGCATATAAACCCATAATCGGGGGTAAACCAGCAATCATGGCATACGCCATGCCTTGAGGGACAAGCATCGCCACCACAATGAAAGCGGCCATTAAATCATCTTTGAAAATAGGATTCTTATAGCGCTTTAACCATTTCCACGCAGGAAAAATGCTATCTAAGGTAAACTTCGGGCGCGCCATAATAAATTCTAAATCACAAATTATGATATATTATGCTTAAAAAGTGATAACAAATCATCACTTAAATAACTTCGATTATGAGATGTTTAATCAGGATTTGATAAAAGAAGAAATTATTAATCGCAATTAAATAATATGTGATTGAAATCACAATATTTTTTTATTATAATCACTTTAGAAAATAAAATATCTAATATAAATTAATAATATAGTGGAATCGTGATGCAATATACTAAAAAATTAGAGCAATTGATTTCTTCAGTTCAGCAACAAAACCGTATGCTGAAACTCACGTTTCCAAATAACGATGTCGCTCAAGCACCACAAATGGTCGCTAACTTTTTAAATGCTAAAGAAAAGTTTAATCAAGACTTTGAGTTTAATATTGAAGTTTTGTCTGAGAACTCTGAAATTCCTTTAGACGATTTGATTGGTAAAATGGCATGTATTGAATGCATGCGTCATGATGGAACATCACGCTTCTTCAATGGTTATATCTTCAGTTTTCGTTTCCTTAAAAACGATGGCGGATTTAGCCGCTATGAAATGATTTTAAAACCATGGTTGGCTTTTCTTCAGTACCGTCAAGACTGTCAGGTCTTCCAAGAACTTCCACTAAAAGACCGCAGTACCCAATTATTTAAAAACTGTATTTACAGTGATGTACTGTGGGATCTTAGAAACCCTGATCCAGAAACAACTTTCTCGGTTCAGTTTAACGAAACAGATTACAACTACTTACAGCGCCAATGGGAGCGGGCGGGATGGATCTATTGGTATGAACATCGTGCTAATGGACATACCCTGCATATTATTGATCAAACTCAGACTTGTTCGCCCATTCAAGCTCAAAATAATGAACTGATTTGGCGTGGTAATGAAGCTCACAATACGGGTGTTGGGATTATTGCTTTCGCGAATCGCTCTCAGCTTAATTTTAACGCGTACACAGCATCAAGTTTTGATTTTAAAGCACCAGACCAGTTGCAATCAGAGTTTACACCTTCCAAAGTCCTTGCAGGCATATTGAAACTGGAAAGCTATGCCTATAGTGGTGCATATGGTTTTAAAGATACAGATCAAGGAAATAATGATTTAAAACTTATTAGCGATGCCAATACGGCTGCAGATCAAACGAAATACCTAAGTTGCAATGATGCTTATGCTGAAATTGGTCGATGGTTCAAGCTTGCTCGTTTCAATACTTCTGGTGATGCTAATAATGAATTTTTGATTATTGGTATAAAACATACCGCAGGTAATAACTACTTATTTGAAACAGATAAGGATACGGCTCAATATCATGCAGAATTAGAATGTATTAGTCGAGATATACCATGGTTGCCTTTGCTGAACGCCAACAGTCAGGAAACTCGAATTTATGGGATGCAAACGGCGAAAGTGGTGGGTCCAGCAGGCGAGGAAATTTATACCGATAAATATGGTCGTGTCAAAGTCCAGTTCCATTGGGATCGTTTAGGTCAGCAAAATGAAAATTCATCCGCATGGGTCCGAGTTGCGACGGCTTGGGCAGGCAGTAACTTTGGGATGGTGTCGATTCCTCGAATTGGGCAAGAGGTTATTGTTCAGTTCTTAGATGGGAATCCTGACCGACCTGTAATTACTGGAAGTGTGTATAACGAAGATAATTTACCACCTTGGGATTTGCCAACCAATGCGACACAATCGGGAATTTTATCTAGATCAACCGTTGGTGCAACTCCTGAAAATGCCAATGCGATTCGCTTTGAAGACAAGAAAGGCTCGGAAGAAGTCTGGATTCAGGCTGAAAAAGACCAGAACATTAATGTCAAAAATAATGAATCTCATACCATTGGTGTAGATCGAACTAAATCTGTAGGAAGTAATGAGACCGTCAGTATCGGTGCAGACCGTACAGAAACAGTTGGTAATAATGAAACGATTACTGTTCAAAAAGATCGAACTGAAACTGTTGGTCAAAATGAAACCATTAGTATTGGTGCGAATCGAACTGAAACCGTGACAGGAAATGAATCGATCACCATTCAACAAAACCGTACAAAAACAGTGGTGGGCAATGAAACCGATAGTATTTCAAAAAATCAAAAAATCAGCGTTTCTCAAAATCAATCTACATCAGTCGGTCAAAATCAAACAGTATCAGTAGGTCTGAATAAAGTGGAGTCAGTTGCGATTGCGAAAGCACTTAATGTGGGTGCCGCTTATGCTGTGACTGTAGGAGCAGGTCATGCTGTTACAGTGGGAGGTGCAATGAATACCGCTGTAGGTCTGGCACAGTTTGAACAAGTGGGATTGAACAAAGTTGTCAACATAGGAGCAAATTACGTTATTGAAGTTGCTGATCGTTTTGAGGTCAGAGTGGGTTCGTCAAGTCTCATTTTAAATTCAGACGGAACAATTGTGCTTTCAGGGACAAGCATTCTCATTGAAGGAAATGGACCAGTTCAGATTAATGGTCAAGATGTAGACATCAACTGATAATAAGAGCATTCATCTCAATGACATTACAAAATCAAACTCCTTTTCCAGCGCTTATGTTTTCATCTGCTGATCCGAATAAACAAGAACATAAAATTGTTGTCATGAAGGTGAGTTACCGCATTGTACGGCAAGGTGTTGACCAATGGGGATTGCAACTTATAACTGACGGGTCTGTGCCTTTATGTTTAGCCGATGAATATTGGGGAGAAATTGGGGAGAGTAGTGTCAAGATTGAAAGTGACTTAGCGCCTTATAAGCCCAAGTGTGATGTCATCCTAAATGGTTCAGCATACACGCCTGACGCTAAAGAAATGACCGCAATTGCTGTACGTTTAAAAATGAGTTATCCGGAACCTTTAAAAGAACTTAAAAAACCTCAGGAGCCAAAACCGTTAAATCCAACTATGCCACTCACCGAATCTCAAAAAAAACAATGGATAAATGATTTAGCTAATTATGATAAAAAATTAAAAGAGCAACAATCTAAAACAAAGTTCACAGTCCTTTTAGAAAAAACTTTAAGTGTTTTAGGAGAAAGTACTTTTAAACCTAATACGCTTTTGCCAGGTTGGAAGCGAACATCTTTAAAACCTTTTACCATGTTGCCTATACGTTGGGATTATGCTTTTGGTGGTCATCAAGTTGTTTATAAATTTGTAGATCAGAGTGGCCAGCCGATCTTTAATGAGATGTGTTATTCCAATCCTCTGGGCACGGGTTGGGTTGAGGATGTTTATTTTGAAGCTTGTGAGAAAGTCAATAAAGACAGAAAAAGTGAAGATAAAATAAAAAACTATAAGGACATTGATGCACCTCGTATTGAATTTCACATGCAGCGTCAACCTAAACCTGCCATCGTTAAACATCCTAAAGCGACTGAACTAAATGCAAAAGTAATGGATAAGATCAGTCAAAAATATCCTTATCAACCAGCAGGTTTTGGTTTTGTCGGACGACCATGGATTCCGCGTATTGCTTTAGCAGGAACATACGACGATCAATGGGTCGAAAAGCAGCACCCTTATCCACCACAAGATATGGATTATGGCTATTGGAATGGCGCACCTAAAGACCAACAAATTGAATTTTTTTACCCCAATGCACGTATTGAATTGTGGAATCTAACACCGCTCGAATATTCAAATAAAGGTTACATCAGATTCGACTTTTTGGGTCATCGCCCATTTATCAAAGTTTTTTTTAAGTCTGGAGAAATGCTTCCTTTTCCCATGATCACGGACACTGTATTGATCGATACCGATAATATGATCGTGAGCTTGACACATAAGTCGTGGATTCGCTCAGATACTGCTCCATTTGATCGAGTTGAAACACATTTAAGTGTTGAAGCAGAAGGCCCACTATTTGATTTACCTGAACAATTAGAAAAAAAATTAAAGGAAATGAGTCATGGCTGAGAATAACCAACTGAGGAAAGAAAGTAACTGGCTCATTTTATGTATTGCACCAGACGTGTGTAAAACCCCACCGGGAATACCTGTACCTTATCCAGCTGTCGCATTTCTAGAAGATTCTGATCAAGTTCAAAATAATGTGAAAGCGAATCGTCATGAATTTGTTTTACACGACCAAAGTTTAGTGACACGTACTTGGGGCGATCAATTAGGAATATTGAAAGGAGTTAAGAGCCAAACAGTTGGTGCCCAATGTTACCCTAAAGATAAAAGCTCTAGTTTTAATGTCAATAAGAAGGGCGTGGTGAGGGCTGAAGATCAATTTTGGATGAATGGTAATACTATAGATAATGGTAATACCCTAGGTCGTGTTATCAAAATTCCGCCTCTCAAAGAAATGATGAGTAAGGCTCTTGATGTTTTACAAGTTGGTCTAGATTTAGTCGGACTCATTCCTGGTTTAGGGGAAATCGCTGATTTAGCCAATGGATTAATATCACTTGCTCGCGGTGATTATGTCGGAGCTGCACTTTCGTTTGCGGCGATGATTCCATTTGCGGGTTGGGCTGCAACGGGAGCCAAAGGTGCACGCAAAATTGCCAAAGCCAGTGATGAAGTTGTTGATGCTGCCAATACAGCAAAGAAAACGCCAACACCGCCAGCTAAACAACCAGGGTCTACTATTGAAGGCAATGCTGGTAAAGGTGATACTCCAAGTAGTTGTCCATTTCCACAAGTCAGTAAACCTGTAAGTCCAACACAAGGGGCTAAAATCTTGATGGGGGATATGGATACTGATTTCTCACTTCATTCTGCATTTCCACTGATTTGGCAAAGATTTTATGCGAGTAATAGTGCTGTTGGCACTAAAAAGTATCCAAATAGTTGGTATGGTCAAGGTTGGAGTCATTCTTACAGTATTCAAATCAAAGTATTACCTGCACATCAGAAAATTGAAGTCGTACTTCCGTTAGGACGGGTCGCGACATTTCCTTATTTAGAACCTAATGATCAGTTTTATTCGATTTATGAAAATTTCACCTTAATACGTGAATCTGTAGAAAGTGGCAAAGAACACCGTGATTTCAAGTTTAGAATTGCGTTTGGTGAACTTGAATCCGCCAATACTTTTTATGAATTTTACCATCAGGTTGAGAGTGAAAGAACGAAGGCTGAACAGCTTATCCTGTGTACTGGGGTCAATGATGTTTTAGGTAATCGCATAGGTTTGGAGTATTTATACAAGGATGAAGTACGAAAAAACTATCCTAGTCATATATATGACAATTTAGATCGCGTATTGGCTTTAGATTTTATTGAAATTAATCAGCAAATCCGCTTAAAAGAGGTTAAGCACTTACAGAAACTTCAAAGCAGGTTAAATGCTGATCATACCTCTCAGCAATTAGCATTAAGTATAGAACAACGTCTTTTCGATGCGACACAAGACGCTCATCATGCGTTGATGGATTTAGATGAGTATTTAAATACAAAAATACTCGCGCGTTACAACTATTCGAGTCAAGCTGACTTAATTGAAGTCTATATTGATGACAGTCCTGTAGATGCGCAATCATTTGAACAATTCAAACTACGATTGACTCGTAAATTTGAATGGAAAAATCATATGATGACTGCTCATCATCAGGTCGGAGGAATCAGTAGTTATTACGAATATGATGATTATCAGCCCGAAGGTCGGGTGATTTCAAACCAAGTCAATACCGACGAATCATATCTTTTTAAATATTTTGATGGCTATACTCAAGTTATCTATGCCCCGAATGAATCTGTTGAAAAGTCCGAGATTTATTATTTTAATGGCAAGAAAAAGTTAACCAAATTTGTAAATGCATTGGGGGCAGAAGAACACTATGAATATGACTCATATCATCGTTTATTGAAAAAAACCGATGCAGATGGTGGCATCACAGAATATCAATATAGTGGAACACAACTCACTAAAATCCGTAGTCTCATCCAGTATGATTCCACGACCCATTTACCTATTTGGCGAGAAATATCTTTAACTTGGACAGAGGGTCGGCTCACCCAAGTGACTGATCCTTTAGGCAACAGTGAAACTACAGCCTATGATTTTGCAGGGCAACCCTTAGTTGTCACTAATGCATTAGGTCATCAGACTCAAATTAAATATACGCCCACAGGTATGGCTTATCAGGTGACCGATGCCAAAGGCGCTCATAAACGTATACTCTGGGACAAGTTTGGAAATCTACAAAGATATCAAGACTGTAGCGGAAAAATTACACAATATCAGTATGATGCTTATGGTCGGCTAACCTCAGTTCAGAATGCCTTAGGACTAGAAACCAGTTTTAAATATTATGCGCATCAAGAGCAACCAAACGAAATTCATTATCCTGACGGGGGTATAGAACAGTTTAAATATGATGCTTTGGAACGTTTAATTGAGTATCGAGATGCCTTAGGACGAACGACGACCTATGAGTATAGTGTTGATAATTTACCGATTCAACGTACTGATCCTGCCAATGGAACAGTGACCTATCATTATGATCAGTTACGTCGTTTTGTGGGAATCACCAATGAAAATGGACAGACGTGGACACTTGAATATGATGCCAATGATCAAGTGATTGCGGAAACCACCTTTGATGGTGTTCGTACTGAATATGAATATAGTCCAGCAGGACAACTAATCAAACATCGCCAACTGACTGAAAACAAAAAAATCCGTTATAGCACCGTCTTCAAACGTGATTTACTGGGGCAGTTACTCGAACAATATATCGTTGATCATCACGATTTGAGCGAGAAAAAACGTACACGCTATGACTATGATTTAGCAGGGCAACTGATACAAGCGCGAAATACAGAGAGTCATGTCAAGCTCAGTTACGATCCTATAGGTCAACTCAATAAAGAACAACTCATTGCGCATTGGTTTAATGAGGCAACTCAAGAACATACACAGCGTACCCATACGTTGACGCATTTGTATGACGAATTGGGTAATCGGATTGAAACGACACTGCCCGATGGGCGTAAGCTCAAGACCATGTATTATGGATCTGGTCATGCTTGGCATTATGCCTTAGAGGATAGCGAAGGCATCCATGAGATCAGTAGTCTAAAACGCGACGATTTGCATCAGGAAATTGAGCGGACTCAAGGGCAACTACATAGCCAATTTAAACTTGATAGAATGGGGCGTTTAACTGAACAACGTGTGGCATGGGAACAGGATCCAACTCAAAAGCTTTTAGAGCGCTTATATGACTATGATCAGGCAGGTCAGCTTAAAGAAATTTTAGACAAAAGATACTTATATTCACAATCTCATACCCATCAAAGCAGTGCCTTTATTGGTGGACATACAAACTCATGGCAACGCAAACAGAGCTATCAGTATGATGTGTTGTCACGTTTAACGGGAAGTGAACTTTCCACTCAAGGTCAAAGTGAGAATTTCATTCAAATTCGAGAGCAATTTGCATTTGACCCTGCCAGTAATATTTTACCGATAGCATCTACAGCAGAAAATAATCAATCTAAAATTCTAGATAACCGTGTGAAGCATCTTGAGCAAGCACATCAAACTGTAGATTATGAGTATGATGACTTAGGTCGTGTGACACAAAAGCGTATTCACATCAAAGATAAGAATGCGTTTGGGCATATCCACCAACAACTGAGTGGCAATCACTTACTCAATCAATTTACGACACGACAAATAGATTTGGAGTGGGATGAGCAAAATCAGCTCAAAGCCTCAACCTCGACGAAGCCTGATGGGCGTGGTGGGCAAGAGATTATACAAACTCAGTACTGTTATGATCCATTTGGTCGACGGATAGCGAAACAGAGTCAAACCTATAAAAA
>NZ_JCAKMZ010000041.1:0-21797 GCF_059515865.1 Acinetobacter sp. CY73
AGGTTACAAGATCAAGGTATTGATTTGATTACTTATCATCGGAAGAACATGGAATCTGTTCAACTCAGTGCATCAGATGAATATCACCTAAGGCAACGCAATAAGATAGAAACGTTATTCAGCTTATTGAAAGGTCAATACAATTTAGTGACAAGTAAAGCACGCAGTGTTCGTGGATTTCTCAGTGGAATTTACGCCTCGTTATGTGCATATCAATTAGCTCATCAAAATAAACCAACAATTCAAATTATTGATTCATCGGCTTAAGCAGGATTCGGGTTAAATACACAAATCAATAGAGTTGTTTGATTTATAAAATCATACTAATTTTGCTTAGGCTATTTAAAAATCTTTATTTTGCTTCGCTAATTCTAAATGGCTGTTAGTTGTACTTGAGCTAAATAACCAATAAATGATTAAACACGCCATTACCAATAATAAAAAATAATAGGGATATTGCTGATCTAATTGATACAGTCCAGTACTGAGCAAAGGTCCGAATACAAAACTAATCGCTTGAGTTGCTGTACACCAACCCGCAACTTTAACTTGATCATGAGCTGGTGCATTTTGTGAAGCGCCAGTCGTAAAAGCAGGAATTAAACATGCTACTGAAATGCCATATAAGATGTAAGTGAGTTGAAAAATAATAAGATGTGCTGTGTAAATTGTAATGACTAATGCCAGCATCATCACGATTAATCCTATCCATAACAACTGCTGTAATGACCATTTTAAATACTTCGTCATGAATACTTGCATAGACACTAAAGCAACACCCACGATTAATGAGCATTGCGCAAAATAGACCGCGCCTTCAGTAATACTCACTTCAAACCGATCCTGAATATAGAAACCCGCTGTGAGATTTAGAGTGACAATCGCCAAATAAAGCGAAAATCCAAGCACCAACCACGGAAAGCATTGCTTTAATCCGAAAACACTACCCTGTTGATTTTTAATTTCCATAAATTCTTTGGTTTGTACCATTTTATTTTGATGAGCAACACTCTTTTCATGCTCAAAGATATAACCACGATCAAATTGAAATAGAATTAAAATACTCATGCTGGCTAAAATCATGATCGCTGCCCATAACGGCGTTAGAATCCCCCAATATAAAAATACTGTGGTTAATAACGGTCCAAAGATCAGTCCTAAACTATTTAAGGCACCGAATTTGGACATTTTTTGAGAACGTTCTTTTTCATCTGTAAAGTTTGTCATCACATAACTTTGCAACGCAATTTGTGGCATCGCCATAAAGAGTCCAGTGGAAGCTCGACTGAACATCAACAATGTAAATAACAGCATTAGACTCACTTGATTAATCAATCCAAACATCAAAGTGGCTGTAAATAAACCCCATGTGATCGTCATCCCAACAAAGCCGATACTCAAAAGCTGGTAAATCGAATATTTACTTTGCTGTTTAGATATATAAATTGCTGTCATCGCCATCAACAATGCACCTATTGAAACCAGAGCACCTGCTTGGATGTCAGTCAGTTTTAATTGTCGAATGAGTGGTGCTAATAATGGCAAAATCATTGAGAAACTAGCACCATTGGCCAAACTCGCCGCCATAAATAACGTATTATTTTTATTGTTCAATATTGATTCCAAATCAGTGAATTAAAATTTTTATTACAGGTGTATTATCAAAATGCTTATCAGTTTAAGAGGGTGCCGAAGCATCCTCTTAATTAATTATCTTAAATTCAATTAATCAATATTTTAGTGTGTAGCTCAGACCGTATGTACGTCCTTCGGCAGCTAGACTGGATAAGGCACCATAGACAGATGCCACTGACTGGCTATAGATCGATTTATAATCGGTATTCCATACGTTATAAACCCCGAATCCTAAATGTCCAGGCCCTACTTTCGCATTGCTGATGACATCCATCGTTGCAAAGCCTTTAATTTCAGATGTTGCAGCTGAATTATATTGAATCGCATCCTCTTTCGCTTTATCCGTGCCAGCAATAGCCAAAGCTTGGACTCTTAAGCTCATATCATTCTCAAACTGCCATTCTGAAAAAGCTGTTCCTTTTAAAGGTGCAACACGAATTGCATCAAGCTCCTGCCATTTGCCCTGAGTATTTTTAAATTGTCCTCGGGTATAGGCCATCGTTCCACCCAATGTCCAGGTGGGTGAAACTTGGTATGAAATATTTCCCTCAACGCCATAGACTCTTTCATCCGTATCGATGACATCAATGGTAAAATTAGGTTGTCCGAATTTAAGACTTTTATCGGAATCATTATAAAAAGTTGTGATACCTGCTTTTAATCCTTGATCATTCTGAGTACGCCAGCCGAGTTCATAACTATTTACTTTAATCGGATCGATGCTCTGACTATTGATGACAAAATCGGCAGGGACATCACGTAACATTCGTTGTATGTCAGGTAAATTGGCACCTTGAGAGAAATTTGCAAAGAGCTGTTGTGCATCATTGACATGATAGACAGCACCGACATTGAATAAGGTTGCATCATGTTTCACTTTACCGCCATTTAAAGTTCTTGCTTGATAGCCTGGACGTAAGTCTTGATTAATCGCCTCCATATACGGCGTAGATGCATCTACTTGGCTTTCTACTCGTTCATGTCTCACACCTGCTTGAACATCCCATTGGTCGGATAACTTTAGATCAGCTTGTACAAATGCACCCAGCTTGTCTGTTTCCACATCAGGACCAAAAGCATATTGATTAAAAGGTTCATAATTTAATCCATTACTTTGTCTAAATGTTTCACTGTCATAGACCTGAATGTTTTGTTCATCCTTTTCATTTTCATAGTCTAATCCATACGTTAAACCTAGACTTTTACCTTGCACATCAAACGCTTTTGTTAGTGCAGCACGTGCACCATAAACATCAATATCCGTCGCAGATTGATACACTAAGTAAATATCTCCGCCCATCGCTCGAGGAGATGGAAACCATCTTGCTTTTTCATTTCTGTAATAAGCTTCTGTATTTAGACTTTGTCCAAGAATATCTTGATTTTCATATTGCACATTGAAGCTGTATCGTTCCGTTTGAGGTTGTGAATCGAGCTGAAGACCTTTGACTGCATTTAAGCTTGGAAGATAATTGGGTTCCCGATTTATAACAGCGAGATTTGGACCGTAGTCAGGACCATAATCGCTGTCTTGCTCATCATTATAGTATTGAGCACCGAAACTTAAGTTTTGAGCATCAGAAATATTCCACTGAATGCGTCCATTGACATCTAAGGTTTCTGTATCTTGGCGATCCGTTTGTGCTGTCTCAGGTGCGATACGATGTCCACGACTATCTTGGATCTCACCTCGCGTCGCATAGCTTGCTCCGAGCGTCCCTCTGAATGCCCCTTGGTTAAAAGACATGGTTTGTGCAGCTTCATAAGCCATCGCATCAGATTTAAAATGATTGCCTGATGTAACCCCTAGTTTGGTTTCAAAATTGAGTGGATCTTCACCGCCTCGTTTGGTAATGATGTTGATAATGCCGCCTGTTGCACCAGAACCATAAATACTGCTTGCACCTGAAACGACTTCAATACGCTCAATCATCGAAGGACTGATGCTATTCAGTTGTCTTGATCCATCACGGTAGCCCGTTTGTGGTACCCCATCGATCATATACTGCACCACACGACCACGCATCGTCATACCATAATTGGATGTGGTTCCCGAACTTGGGGTTAACGATGGCACCAGAATCCCTAAGATATCTGCGGTAGATTTGCCTGCATTGGCTTGTTGAGCAATGTCTTCCTGACTAATGCTATATACCGTCCCAGCAATATTGGCGATACTTTTAGCAGAGCGATTCGCTGTCGTGACAATCGTATCCAGCTTTTGCATGGATTGAGGCTCAGCATTACCTGCTTTGTTTAAAACAGCAGTCTCATCTTGAGCATAAATTTGAGTGCTGATTGCCAATGCTAAGCAAGTCATTTGAAGTGGTAATATTATTTTTTGCATGACTAAATCCTGACTTAAACTCTTAAGATGTACGATTTTTAAGAGGTGATTTCATTTTTGAAATAATGATTTGACTGAGTACAACACTGATGATCGATGCAATCGCTAGAACAATATAGAAATTGCCAAACCCGAGTGACTTGGCAAGAAAACCAGATGCAGCGCCACCGATAAAGTAGACCAGCAGTTCGAAACACACCAAGATGGTGAAATCAGTCCCTGCCTGCTCTTTAGAACTACTTTGCATAAAATAGGCGTAAAGAGACGTCATCGCGATATAGCGAATAGCCAGCATCGCCACCACGAATACCCCTAAAAGTAATTTCCATTGCTCTAACCAACCCACAATGAGGGCAGCACCAATAAGGGCATAGAGTAAAGTTCGCCCCCAACCTGCCCAAATTAAAAGTCGTGTGGCATCTATCTTTTTGAGCAGAAATGCGGCACTGATTGCAGCCAATAATCCCACGCCTGCCCCAATCACTGACATCAACACACCAATGTGTGACAATGACCATTGATGATCAATCAGCATCGGATTCAGCATTGCCATTGCAGGTGCTTCTACAATGCGATAACAAACAATCAGCAACAATGCCCATTGAATTTCTTTACGCTTAAATGCTTTGCTCAAACTCGGTTTAGGCTTAGAGATCGATAGACCTGTAGCGCTATGATTTTCTTTAATGAAAAAAATAGCCATCATGGTCAATGCCGTCATGACAGACAGACAAATTAGTGCTGTTCGCCATCCATAATATTGATAAAGCCAAAGTGTCGCGGCCCCACCGAGCATACTCCCCAGTGCAACCCCCATACTTTGGGCCATACTGCCCAAACGATATTCTGACTCACTAAAACGTTCGACGGTATAGCCATCAATGGCAATATCTTGTGTCGCTGCAAAAGTTGAAATCCACAATCCAATGACCACGAAGACTGTTAATCCATAGTTAAATTGGGTCAATGCTAATGCGAGCACACCCAATACCAATGCAATCTGAGTCAACATTAGCCATGATTTACGTTTTCCCAATGACTTAAAGTAAAACCGATCAATATAAGGTGCCCAAAAAAACTTAAATGCCCAAGGCAGATAAAGTAAAGAAAGCATTCCAATCCAACGAAGATCGACACCTTGATGTCTCAAAATGGCAGGTAAAGCCACATTGTAAAAATAGAGAGGTAAGGCATGTGCTAAATATAAAACAACAACCACAGAAAGCCCAATTGCCGAAATATTTTGAGTATTTAGTGCATCTGATTGTGGTTTTTGTTGCGTTTTGATGGATGATGTCATGTCGTGCATATCCACTTCTGTACAGCCCATTGCAATGCAGAAGTTAAGTCTAAGGAAACGTAATAAGGCACCCGCCATGCAGCATGCAATGCAGGTGTGTTTAAACGCGCTTGATCATCTTTGTCTTGTGCAATACGCACCAAACCAAGACAGTATTCAAAAAAATCGTGTTTATATCGTTTGTACCAAATCGCTTGAAGCTGTCGATATTCATCGGGAAATGTGGTATCAGCTGCCGTCTGCATCACCAAAACAAAATGCTGTTTTTTGAGAAAAAAACGCTCAATTTGAGTCAACCACAGTTCAAATTCTTCAACGCTCACATGCTCAGAAAATCGCATATCAAGGATCTGCATATGGGTGCAGCGATAACTCATAGCACAACCTCTTTTACGAATGGGTTATGCTGTACTTGGGTTTGATATTGATTTGAGGCTGTTAGAAAATGACCATATTTTTGATAAAATGTATCGCGGAAACAGTAATACAGCATCGCCGTTTTTTCAGGCATAGGAATTAAACCTTGTGCCTCATAGCACAACTCTTCTACAACGGCAGCATAAGGTTTTACAGTATGATCAGGCTCACCCACGATTTTCTGTGAATCTGCATGTTCAAATATATAAAAACTGAGTAAACGCATCACTGCTCTGAGATACCCTTTACCAAACACAGACTTTTCACCAAAAAGTAAATGCCATCCTAGATCCGAATCATGACCTTCATAATATCGACCTAAGCGATCTCGCTTGCCTTCATAAATTTCGGTATAACCCACATCTTCGCCATTCACCCCCACGATCAGTAAACGCTGATGGTCATCTGCCAACATCCGATCGTAATAAACCTGTAAGTCCAATTCAGATTTATTGAGATTCCATTGTGGAATCACATGAGGTTCATTCATCCATCGATGTAATAAAGGAATATCTTGAGGATACTGCACCTGACGCAAATAAAATTGCGTCTCATTCTCATAATATTGATAAAAATCTGGGAGTTGTTGAGATAAAGTTGGCATTCTGAATATCCTTATTTATGCGCTTAAGCTTGGTGATAATGGGTTGTGATCCGCTTTTAAAGAAGACCGTGCACTTTCAATATTGATCCATTTTCGCAAGGTATTTGGACTGACAGGATTTGCCATCGGATCAAGGAAAACAGGCACTGGCCTTTCTGCTTCATCGTTATAACTGGTGGTAAAGAGTCGAACGCGATTCAGACAAATTTTTTCAAATTCATCTCTAAACATCGCAAATTTTTCAATCCGGTCAGAAAGTTCTGGGTGTTGATGATGAAATTCAGTGATGACATTAGAAATCACCTGCCAGAAGTCGATTTCTGTATGTTCAACATAATCCTGTAAAAATACATTGCAGATATAGCGGTAATGGACAATGAATAAGCCTGTGAAAATAAAATGACTCAGCTCAAGTGCATTGTGACGAAGCAAAATATTACCTTCTTCAGGTAGATCGCTCAGTTCAGGAAAATCCTCATCCACTAAGTTCACATCATCGATAAAATCTTTTAATACCAATTGTTGAGGAATACCATTTTGATGAACCAGCATCGTGTTCTCACCATGCGGTGAAAAAGCTAAACCATATTTATATAAACTCACCAATAAAGGTCGAATCGATACTTCAGCAAATTTCTTTAACCATGCTAAAGGGCTCATCCCCGAAGCTTGGATTAAGGTTGATAAAACGGATATTCCCTTGAGATCTTGATGCACGAGTGCTGCTTGTGATAACACTTGTTGATCCTCTCTCACATACGCATCGACACTTTCGCGCCATAAACAACCAAATAGCTCTTTGAACTGATACGGCGCACCTTCAATTTGGTCATAACATGGCTGTTGAATGGTTAAGGTCGCAACTTCACCCAAGAAAATAATGCCTGTGTTTTTGAGATCTAGATCTGATTCAAGTTTAGACTGTAACCAAGCTGTCACAGCGGGCGCAGCAAGATTTCGCTTCGATGGTAAACCTCGATAGACCGCCGTATTAAAAATACTCACTGGCAATTTAATATAATGGCGTTTCGATTGAGTGGTATTACATAAGGTACGAATTGATTGCATAGGCACAAAACTATCGTGGCTTATACCCAACTCAACGATCCGCTGATCAACGATTTCATTGGCATAAGTTGCAACTAACCATTGATGCCATTGCCATTCATGTACAGGAATTAAATAATAATGTTCTGAATTTAGACCTTTTTCCTGCATGCGATGTCTAAAATGATCTATTTCAAATTGATCCAATTCATGCTCGTACAATGCTTTGGCATGCCACTTTGAAGTGGATCGGAATTCTGCTAAATCTTGATGAACAGCCAACCACATCACTTTCACTTCAGGTGAAAGTTCTGGAGCACTGTTTAAATAATCCTCATAGCCAAACCCCATGCGTCCCTTACTCATAATCAACCAAGGATGTCCTCTGAGCATGCCCTCAACCACGTAGTGTGGCGCTGTTAATACCGCTGAACTTGCTAAGCATTCGGGTTTAAATAGATGTGCTTCAGCGAGCCAAGTATTGTTCATTTCCTTAATCAAATAGGCTTTGGTAAAAGGTTTAATCTCCACCTGTTCAGAAAATACAGCGATAAATTGATGCAAATTCCAAGCCTTTTGAGCATGATTATGATCAATCACAACCACTGAGTCTGGATCAATCTTCCAGTGGCCCAAAAGATACTGTTGACCTGAAAACTGATAAATCAAATTGGCAAGTTTGAGTTGATAGCGTTGATCTTGATGGTTTAAATCCGTCTCCACTTTCTCTACGCTGATAATTTCTTCGTATAAAAATTCAGCAATCGCCATCTCAATTAACCGTTGTCCTGCATCGCGCCACTGCTTTTGATGAATATCTAAAGTTCTGAATGTCATATGCTGTTCTCATAACAAGTTTTAGGCGCGATAGAGTGATTTTGACTCGCCCTAGAATATTGAAAAGACGTTGACTGTTGTTTATTGCTTTGCTTCGAGGAAGAAAGCGTATCCAACTCAGATTTTATGAGTTGAACATGTGGATTATTGGATACTTCAAAATGTTGAAAACACTGTTGCAACGGGCTTTGCTCATAAAGTTCATAGCCCAACAATTGATTAGCAATAATGGACGCTCTAAAAGCCCCCATCCCTAAATCTGGCGTTGCAACTCCGTGGCTGTGCATTTCTTGATTTTGAACAAAAATCTGACCGCGAGCCCGATGATGAAGTTGATAGTTTTGGCTGATACACCAATGACCATGTACAGTTCTCTCGATGAACTCTTCTAAAGGTCTTAAATAATCAAATTGAGGGGAATGATACCCCGTAGCGGCTACAACGTGATTTGCATCTATATAAAATGCTTGTTGCGTCAGTTTATGTTTAAACTGCAATCGAATGGTTTCACTGTCTAAGGCTTGCGCGTCTACCAGCTCGCAATGTTGATGTAAATGCGTATGCATTCGGGATTGACCGATGCTGGTGTGATATAGCGTCTGATAAATTTCGTGGATAGTCTGCGCACTGATGCCCTTATACAGCAGCGCTTGTTGTTTTAACTGTTGTTGCTTGGTTGCATCATTTAACTGATAAAAATGATTCACATAATCTGGACTAAAATGCTCTAAACCCAATGGCGCATATTCCATGGGGAAAAAGCCCTGAGAACGCGTTAACCAATTCAATTCATAAGGTGTTTCCACCGAATCATTGGCAAATTGACGATCCAATAAATCTTGAAAAACTTCGGCAGCAGACTGACCTGAGCCTAGGACGACGACATTTCCAGAGAGCTCATCATGTCGATGATTCATATATTCCGCAGAATGAATACAACGCTTTGGATACTGTGCTCGCATCTCATTCAAACAATGTGGCATTTGCGGAACATTGCCAGATCCGATCACCAAGTGCCGGCAACGATAGCGATGAATCATGCCAGCTTGTTCAACAAACACTTCAAAGCCAACGTCTCTTGGGTAAATACTCATGACATTGGATTGGTATTGAATCTGCTGTAATTGGTCAGCAACCCATTGACAGTAATGATTATATTCACGGCGTGGAATATGTGGCTGTTCTAAGAAGTAAAACTTATATAAGCGCTGATGATGTTTAAGATAATTTAAAAAACTAAAAGGATTGGTCGGATCAACCATGGAGACCAAATCAGCCATAAAAGGGACTTGTAAAACAGTATTTGGCAATTGCATGCCCGCATGCCAATCAAACTGTGCCTTTTTCTCAAAAAATAAATAAGACAGCTCTGATTTTTCATGCAATAAGCTGGCTAAACTTAAATTAAATGGCCCTAAGCCGATTCCTATAAAATCAAGCATATGCCACGCCCTTTTGTTGAATCCATAATGGATTATTCAATTGGATGTATACAGATTGCTGATCAACAGATGCTGTTAATTCATCAAGTTCATATAAACGAGTGAGTAAGTTTCCTTTGTAGGGCAAGGTCGATTTGAACAATAAACCATGAATCAAACTACTGCTTGGGTATCGCTGATAGAGCTCCTCTAAATATGCTCGCAATTCATCAATCAAACATGTCTCAGCAATATAAGCGCTTGCACCTATTGCATTAATCAAACCAAACAAAGTATTACCAAAGAAATAATAACTAAAGCGTTCATCGACAAATTCTTTTGAACCCACCGCATGTGCTTTATCTTTTAGGGCTGGAAATTGCTTTAAAACGTCTTGAGCGTATTCTTCAATATAGTAAAATCCTTGATTATCCCGAAGCCAAAGTGTTTTGGGTATACCTTGTTCAAGCTCGAGCAATACATTTTGTTGATGTGACTCAAATGCCATTCCATGGCGATGATATAAAAGCATTAATGGTTTAAGACTGAGCTCAAGAAATTGCTTAAACCAATTCAGCGCAATCGTTTCTCTTGCAGATGAATCACAGATATCTAAGTTTTCATTTTGTGCAATGTGCTCAAAAATTGTATTGAACCGATTTAAATTTTGATTCGGATGATCTTGGCACAATGAGGCAATACAGGTGATTTGTTGATGCTGATTAAATGGCTGTTCTCGAAAGATGCAGATTGTCTCATTAATCATTTGACCGTCTATGTTCAATGCGATCCATGCAGGGTCATTGACAGCTTTGAGTGTAGGACATTGAGCTAAAATGCTCCGCCCAAACGGACTGTGCCAAAGTTGATGTGTCATTACACCGCGATGACATTCTTTTTCTAAGTTCACTCGAACCGAATTGGTTACCATGACAGATAAGGATGGTTTGACTTGCCAAGGCGCATCAAATGCTGCCAAAGTTCGTACCGATGTGGTTGGTGCAAAGCTCCAGGCTTTTTCACCTAAATCAATCAACTTATTTTGTTGTTTTAGTCTTTTAAACCACTCTTTGCTTTGTAAATAACGTGCTTGCCAAGGATGCAGTGGCAATATTTTGAATTGCTCATATTGCTGAATCAGTTGCTGATCGACTTCAGTCAAATGCCACCGCAAATGGTCTTTTAAAAGTTTTGAGATCGGTTGGCTAAGTGCACTGTCTTCGCTGATATATTCAGGTGCAACAAGCCAATAGACCAATTGGGTTTTCGCCTGTGCTTCAGGTGAGTATTTTAACCAATCCTCATGGATGAAGCCCGTTCGACTCTTGGGTGCCGGATGCATGCTATGACCAAGCAACAACGCCTGCTCGGTCTGAATATAATTTTGATTCAGTTCAATGAGCTGATCAAAACCTCTAAAATCATGATCTGCTTGATTCTCAATATCCTGTTTACATAGATCATTTTTCTGATTCTTCAGGTTTTCTTTATGGTTCGACAGATCTTTTGATTTTGTTTGAACAGATTTTCTCAGTTCTAAAAACTGATTTAATGCATCACGACTTTGAATCCATCGCTCCACTAAAGAGGCTGAATCTAATTGTTGATTGGATAGATCCGATTGAGAGCGATTGTGTTGAATCAAATCTTCAAGTAATAGCGTTGCAATTGCCACACTGCTAAACGTTTGAATCTGACCTTTGATAAAAATTTGCGGTAATTGAGCTAAACGATGACGCCCCACGACACTGACATAAGACAATGGGCATAATACTTGTGCATTCAAACATTCAATAGAGATCACTAACAACGTCAAGCCTTGGCTAAACGAAATTTGAGTAGAGTTTTGTTGATACCTCTCAAGAAACACGATTTTTGCTGTTTCTTGAGCGTATGCATTGACTAGATGTTGCATCGCCAGTCGATTGGCAAGCTCTTTCATCTGACCATTTCCTCTGTTTCAGTTTCAAATAGAAACCTTGTAGTTCAGTTACATTTAATTGTTTTACTTAAGTACGCTGGCCAACGCATTAGACATGTTAATGATAATCGTTATTATTTAAAGATGCAGTTTTGTGAAGATTTGCAATAGAGTGATTTTAAATTAGACAAGTCTATGAATAATAAAATTTAAGTTTTACTTATGATTTTTTCTGCTTTTAATAATAGAAAAAAATGGAATTGAACTTACTGATTGAAACAAGTTTTTGAATTGAATTCTTAAATTGCAAATCTAAAAATTCAATTCCAAATATAAAAAAAGGCTACTTTTAAAATCAGTAGCCTTATCGTTATATATATAAATTGTTATTCTCAGTGTTAGACATCCAAAATATCAACAAAATTGGCACTGAGCACTTGAGCAAGATCTTGAGGATTCAAACCGATATCAAGCCCTCGTTTTCCACCACTCACATAAACTTTACCCAATTGTGCGGCTGTCGCATCAATCACCATTTTCAGACGCTTTTTTTGTCCAATGGGGCTAATTCCACCCACCAAGTACCCAGTTAAACGTTCAGCATCTTTAGGATTCGCCATTTGCACTTTTTTAATTCCAAATGCAGTTGCTACTTTCTTGAGATTAAGTTGGTGATCCACGGGTAAAATGGCAACATAATAATTTTTTTCATCCGTCACCATCAGGGTTTTAAACACTTCATGGACTGATAAACCTAATTTTTCTGCAGCTTCCAGCCCGAAGCTTTTGGCATTCACATCGTGTTCATATTCATGGATCGAATAGATTATATTTTTTGATTTTAATAGCTTACAAGCAGGTGTCATTTTTTCATCCATATACAAACAAAAGCTATTAGATCATAAGCTTTTTCAAATTGAAGATGAATGTGAATGGTCATTTTTTTCTTGTATTTAAAATCCTGATCTGCCTAAAATTCCCTATACCAAAATATTAGAAAATAATTTTAATAATGCCTTCCATCTATCAACTTAAGCCAGCTTTTCAAAATGTGTTACGTCCCTTTGTTCGTAGTTTATTCCGTATAGGGGTCAGCGCCAATATGGTCACCATTTTGGCAATGTTGATTTCAATCGCAGTGGCGTATTTTATCTATTTTTATTATGAGGATCATACATCTTCGCTGTTTCTTTTACTCTACCCTTTTTGGATGCTAATTCGAATGGCATTCAATGCTATAGATGGCATGCTCGCACGAGAGTTTAATCAGCAATCAGATTTAGGCGCATATTTGAATGAGTTGTGTGATGTGATTTCAGACACCGCCCTCTATTTATGCTTTATAACCTTTGCTTTCATCCACACTGAGCTCCTCATATTTGTGTGCTTTCTAGCTTTAATAAGTGAGTATGCGGGTGTGATGGCGCCTCTAATTGGTCGAGATAGACGCTATGATGGACCCATGGGTAAAAGTGATCGAGCATTTTGGTTTAGCTTACTGGCAATCATTATTTTTATTTTCCCTTTCATTTCCAACAGCAACACAGTGCTGTTCTATATCACCAATGGTCTCGTATTGTTCATTGGCATCTTATTAATACTCACCATTTACAACAGAATTAAAAACAGTATTCACCACAAGATTTAAAGTTTTTCACAACATATAAAAATGATTTAATTTGGAATATTCTTATGTATAACAACAGTCATAATATTTTTAAGACCCATGATGAAACTGAATTGTTTTATCAACATTGGGCAAGCAAAGCTCAAGAAAAAATAAAACATAACGATAAAAAAGCCATTATCCTGTTTCATCGCGGACATGAACACTCTGGTCGGATGGCACACTTAGTCGATGAGTTGAAAATGACCGATTTTGATTTTTTTGCTTGGGATGCACGTGGACATGGTGATTCACCTGGCGAGCGTGGGGATGCTCCAAGCTTTTCGGCTTGTGTCAAAGACATTGAATATTTTGTTCAACATATTCAAAAGCAGTATGGCATTGATGAAAAGAATATTGCGGTGATTGGTCAAAGTGTCGGTGCTGTGCTCAGTGCGACTTGGGTACATGATTATGCCCCTAAAATTCGAGCTTTATGCTTAGCCTCTCCTGCATTTGAGATCAAACTCTATGTACCCTTTGCAGAACCAGGTTTAAAACTTTTAAGCCAAATCAAAGGCAATTTTTTTATTCAAAGCTATGTCAAATCGAGCATGCTTACCCATGATAAAGAGCGTGCGCTGACTTATGACACCGATCCTAAAATTGCTAAAGCCATTTCAGTTCGCATGTTACTGGGACTCTATGATGCGTCTAAACGTGTTGTGAGTGATGCTCAAAATATCTTTGTTCCCACGCAAGTCCTTTGCTCTGGTTCAGATTTCGTGGTTCAACAAAAACCTCAACGTGATTTTTACGACAAACTTCCCCATCCGCAGAAAGAATTTCATGTTCTAGAAGGTTTCTATCACGACACGCTTGGAGAGAAAAATCGAGCTGTTGCAATCGATAAAATGAGACGCTTTATTAGTCAATGTTTTGCCACTTCATATCAAGCCCCTGATTTACTCCATGCTGATAAAATTGGCTCAAATTGCGCGATTGCAGAAACTTTAAGTGCACCTCTCCCACCAAAATCAGCCAAGCATATCTTTTGGGAAATGACCAAGAAGAACTTGAAAATCGGGAGTTTCTTATCCAAAGGGTTAAAAATTGGTGAAGATACAGGATATGACTCAGGCAGTACTTTAGACTTTGTCTATCGGAATCAGACTGAAAGTCAAAATCCGATTGGCAAACTCATCGATCGACAATACTTAAATGCCATTGGATGGCGCGGTATACGTGTACGTAAAAGTCATATTGAACACCTTCTGCAAAAATATGCAAAAACATTAACTATGAATAATCAAGCCGTTCGAATCATAGATATTGCATCAGGACATGGGCGCTATATTTTAGATGCCGTTCAACAACTATCTCAACTTCCTGAGTCTATTTTGTTGCGTGATTATAGCGAGATGAATGTCAAAGCTGGTCAGCAGATGATTCAAGATCGTGGCTTAGAACACATCGCACAATTTGTTCTAGCAGATGCTTTTGACACACAATCTATAGCTTCAATTGAACCGAAGCTAACGCTTGGTGTCGTTTCAGGGCTTTACGAACTGTTTAGTGATAATGACTTATTACGTCGTTCACTCGATGGCTTGAGTCAAGCGATTGAAAAAGATGGATATCTGATCTACACGGGTCAAATATGGCATCCACAACAAAAATTTATTGCACGAGCTTTGACCTCTCATCGTGAAGGTGATGCATGGGTTATGCGCTTACGCTCACAGGCAGAAATGGATGCACTTGTTGAAGCTGCTGGATTCAAAAAGATAGATCAACATATTGATGATTTTGGAATATTTACAGTATCCGTTGCTCAAAAACTCTAATGGATGATCCATCTTAAAAACATAAAAATTGATGAAATTTATTCAGAATCATTTTCATAGACGGTTTTTCTTGAGCATTTGATACAGATCAGCCTTCTGCTCAATAATAAAAATACAGGTGAGTTATGCAAGATTTGGCTAAACAAGCAGGAACATGGAAATGGGGGCTATTGTGTCTTTTATTTTTAGCACCCTTCTTTTTCCTGAGTTATGGTTTTGCCAATCAATATACATCGCAATTACCTCATGTTCCCGTCATCGTCTTTGATTGGGAAAAATATATTCCGCTTTGGCCTTGGACAATCGTGCCTTATTGGTCAATCGATCTGTTCTATGGATTATCACTGATCCTGTGTTGGACCAAGTTTGAATTAAAACAGCATGTACTTAGATTGTTCACAGCACAAATGATATCCATCAGCTGTTTTTTACTCTTTCCACTTCGATTTTCTTTTGAACGCCCTGAACTTTCAGGATTCTTTGGACTTTGGTTTGATATATTAATGGGTTTTGATAAGCCCTTTAATCAAGCACCTTCCTTACATATTGTCTTACTGATTATTCTATGGGATTTTTTCCGTCGTCATAGTCAAGGATGGACGCGTAAATTTGTCGATTTTTGGTCTTTTTTAATCGGCTTATCTGTCCTCACCACATGGCAGCATCATTTTATCGATATTCCGACAGGCATTTTAGTCGGTGCTTTATGTCTTTGGTTGTTTCCAATTGAAAGTAAGTCTCCATTAAAAAAAGACCAATATCAGAAATTAACGCCAAAGCATTTAAAACTTGGGGTGTATTATTTGATTCCAAGCCTACTGTTGACTGCTATTGGCTTCTATTTTAAGGGCACTTGGCTCTGGTTACTTTATCCTGCCGCCAGCTTATTATTGGTGAGTTTAAGTTATTTTTTGGCGAGACCTCATTTCTTCCAAAAACAATCTAATGGAAAACTCAGTCATGCGAGTCTAATTTTATATGCACCTTATTTAGTTTTCGCATGGTTAAATAGTCGCGTATGGACAAAAAAACATCCTGAGGATTCACACATTATTGGGGTCGATGATATTCAAATCTATCTGGGACGACTTCCAAGCCAAGACAATGCATTAAACTTTCAAGGCTTGTTCGATTGCTGTAGCGAACTGCCTGTTGTAATCAGGTTTAATGCAGACCTTGCAAATATCAAATATCAACAATTTCTCAGTCTTGATCTTATCCCAGTACAAGCGAATCAGTTAGAGCACGCAGTTTCACAATTTGATTTATTATTTTCAGATTTTAACCAGCCTCAAAATCATTCATCAGAAAATATTTCCAATGCCTCTCCTAGTCCGAATACAGATCAGCGACACGCTAAAATTTTAATCTTTTGTGCCTTAGGCTATTCAAGAAGCTCTGCAATTTTATGTGCTTGGTTACTTAAAAATAAACATGCTGATTCAGTACAACACGCCATCGAAATGATTCAATCTGCCCGCCCTTGGATTGTCATTAACCACGCTCAGCTTAAACAATTACAGCTTTATCATTTCAAGTTAAAAGGTTTGGCACCATGAAAATGAAACTTATGGTGTTATCGAAACTGCTTTCCTCAACCAATATGTTCCTTCTATCAGGCTATATACTATTTAGTTTGAGCACCCTCTCCTTTTTATTTTTAGCTTCTCTTGAATATAAAAATATATGGATACTCTCCAGTTTATTCATTTGTATAATGCATCATTACGTGTCTTTTCGAGTCAACTTTGATGCTGAATTACTCGCTCATCTCAGTACTCAAATTCATGAAAATCATGTAGAGATTTCGCTGAAATCACTCACCAAACAACTTGATCAAAGCCTAGTTGAACTTGGATTAATAAATAAGAAGACACTCAGCAGAGATTGGGCTTTACGTATTCAAGGCTGTCTCAAACTCTTTAAAATACAAATTGCTTTGCTCATATTGCAATGCATATTATTTATCACACTAATCATGCTATAAGTTTTTAAAACGAAATAAATATTTAGAGTCCTACACCGAAATGAATGTCCCTATAAAAAAAAGAAAGAATATTGTTGTTGAATCAAGTGGACGACTCATCGCATTTCTGACACGACGTAGTGCACGATTGCTGACTGGAGCACGCAGTTTATGGGTTGGCTGTACGCCAGAACTCAAACAACGCATTTATTATGCGAATCATAACAGTCATATCGATTTCATCTTATTGTGGTCATCTCTACCGCCTGAAATACGCAGGCAAACACGTCCGATCGCAGCATCAGATTACTGGATGAAAGATGGATTTAGACGATTTCTGATTCAAGATACTTTTTCAGGTGTGACGATCAATCGTCATCGCGAAAATGGTGAAGACCCTCTCAAACCTATTAAAGATGTATTAGCAGAAGGTTATTCCATTATTTTCTTCCCTGAAGGTACACGAAATTTAGAAGATGATATTCAACTACTCCCCTTTAAAAGTGGTTTGTTTCATTTATCTCAGCAATTTCCAGATGTTGAAGTGGTACCTGTTTGGATTTCCAATTTAAAACGTGTGATGCCTAAAGGCGCTTTAATACCTTTGCCTTTACTGTCAACTGTGACATTTGGAAAACCGCTTGATCTGACAAAACATACTGAAAAAACAAGTTTCCTGAATTACGCACAACAACAACTGATTCAATTAAAAGAGATCGAAAACCAATGACCCTCGATAACTTAGAACAAACCTATTTATTGTTTGGAATATTTGCTGGTATTTTGGTCTTTGCCTCATCTGTAGGTCTTATTCTAAAGAAAAAAGCAGGAATAACGGCTTCACCTGTCATTGATAATCTGAATGCTCGAATCAATGCTTGGTGGATCATGCTGATTGTCATCGCATCTGCCATTCTAATGGGGAATGCTGCGTTTATTATTTTATTCGCTCTCATTTCTCTATTTGCACTGCGAGAATTTATCAGTTTGCTGCCTACACGTCGTGGGGATTATTTTCCATTATTGGTGGCCTTCTATTTTGTGATTCCTTATCAGTATTATTTGGTCTATATCGATTGGTATGGACTTTACTCTATTTTCATTCCACTCTACGTGTTTTTACTCATTCCAATTGCCAGTTTAAAACAAGAAGACACCACTCATTTTTTAGAACGAAGTGCAAAAATCCAATGGGGCTTAATGATCAGTGTATTCTGTATCTCACATGTGCCAGCGATACTGAATTTAAAATTAGACAATTTTGATGGTGAACCAATTTGGTTGGCGATTTGGCTGATCATGGTGGTTCAAGCATCCGACGTACTTCAATATGTCTGTGGCAAGCTTTTTGGAAAGCACAAAGTTGCACCCATACTATCACCGTCTAAAACAGTTGAAGGTTTAGTTGGTGGAATTACTCTCGCTACTGCTCTTGGCGTTGCAATGGCATGGCTTACGCCTTTTACTTATTTTGAAGCTACATTCATCGGATTCATTGTTTGTATCTTTGGTTTCTTTGGTGGTCTTGTTATGTCAGCCATCAAACGAGATCGAGGTGTAAAAGATTGGGGTCAACTTATTCAAGGTCATGGCGGAATGCTCGACCGTATTGATTCCATTTGTTTTTCTGCACCTATCTTTTTTCATATTTTGCGATATTGGTGGGCATAATATTTTCTAAAACAAATGCCTGATGTAGAGTTGATAAGCTGTTTCATTTTTTAATGTAAGCTAATACCTACACTGAATGAAGCTCTAGGAATCTTGTTGCATTATCTAATGAAGACTAAAGTAACATTATCAAGAACAGGATGTTCTGGGACACAGAAAAATAATAAACTGTCCAATCATAGGATGTGTGATAAAACTATAGAATTTATAGTTTTGTCTATGACTCAGCAAAAACAGCCCCTTTAATCAGGAGGCTGTTTTTGTTTATTTATACTTAACTAAAGAATTCTAATCTTCTACAATTGATAAGATCTTGTATAAAGCAGTTCCTATTTCTCAAAATTTAAGGAGATTTAACAATTTGTAATATTTATGATTCAACATGTACGTTGACCTTAAAGATAGTGATGAATAATATCCTTTTACGTTCACCACCGCTACGGATTGTATTTTGCTCTTTCAAACTGAATCAATATCTGCTTTACCTCAAAGTTATAAATCAATGAAAACATTATTCGTAGGCTTAGCTGTTTTAGCTTTATCAGGTTGTACCTCTTTGGGAATAGGTTCATTAGAAAAACGCTCAGCGAAACTTTCACAAGGCATTCAAAAAGCCTATTCCGTCGATTCCAGCACAGCAAATCGTGTAGCGCCTTTAATCATCCAAAGTGCAGAACAGAATCATGTAGATCCTCTACTGATGGCAGCCGTGATCCGTCAAGAATCAAGCTATCGTAATTATGTTGTATCTTCTGCAGGTGCTGTGGGATTAACTCAAGTTATTCCACGTTATTGGCAGCAAACTTGTCCGGGTGATCTATTCGAAGAAAATATTAACATTAACTGCGGAAGTTTTATTTTAGCCAAATACAACCAATCGGCAGGTAGTTGGAAAAAAGCACTAGCTTATTACAATGTTGGACCTACAGGCTATAACACCAACAAAGACATGAAAAAACAAGGTAACCGATACGCTAAACAAGTGAAACACCATGAAAAGAATTTAAAATCAAAACTTTAGATTTCGTATAATGCCGAGATGAAAAAAACACGCATTGTCACCAATGCGTGTCTCTTAAAACTATATTTTATTGATTTAAAAAATTTTATTAATTTAAAACAGTTCCAATTTTTTTTGCTTCTACTTTAACTGGGGTTTCAACATATCCCTCTCTCTTGATGAAGAGAATAGCAACACCACCAATAATGGCAGGAACGGCAACAGCAATAAAATTCATTTTATGTGGTAATTCTAGACCTAACAAGTAACCAATCACGATAGGACCTACAATCGCTCCCATACGACCAATACCCGATGCCCAACCTATGCCTGTAGAACGAACAGCCAACGGATAGAACTGTGCAACATAACTGTACAGTAGAATACTACAACCGACTGAAGCTGCGCCTGCCAGAGATACCAATAAGTAAATCACAGGTTGTGGTGTATTAAAACCTAGGCCAATGAGTGCCAATATCCCGACACTTAACATACCAATAATGACAGGTTTAATATGGAATCGATCTGCAAGCATACCACCACCTGCCGTACCAATCACAGCACCGATATTCAAAGCCAATAGGAACATTAGACTACTACCTAATGAATAACCAGCGGCCATCATCAGTTTTGGTAACCAACTACCTAGAGCGTATAGCATCAACAAGCACATAAAAAATGCTAACCAAAACAATAATGTGCCTCTAGCTCGTCCATCTTGGAACAGTGCAGCAATGGAAGCAGTAGGAACTTTACTTTCATTAAATACTAGAACGGTGTTCGGTGTAATTTTATCTTCAGGTGATAGTTTCTGAACAATTCTTCGCGCTTTTTCTACTTTATTCTGTTTAACCAAAAATGCGAGTGATTCAGGTAAAAACATCCAGATCAATGGTACAAATAATAATGGAATACCTGCAATCCAGAACATAATTTCCCAACCAAAAGTTGGTGTAAACCATGTACCCAGTAATGCAGCCATAATACCGCCCATTGCATAACCACTAAACATACCTGTAACAAGTGTACTACGTAATTTCTGAGGGGCATATTCTGATGTTAACGCAACTAGGTTAGGCAGTACTCCTCCGATACCAAGACCAGCAATAAATCTTAAAGCACCGAATTCTGTTGGATTCGATGCGAAACCACCAAGAAAAGTAAATCCACTGAATAATGTTACACAGATCAAAATCACATTTTTACGACCTATTTTGTCTGCCAACATACCAAAAAACATAGCGCCGAACATCATCCCTGCAAGCGCAGTACTCGCAAGCATCCCCGCTTGCACGGCAGTCATACCCCACTCTTGCATCAATAATGGCAAGGTTACCCCATTAATTGCGAGATCATAACCGTCAAACAAAACAATAAACAAACACCAAAGCACCACAGTCATGTGGAAAGGTTTAAACTTTGCTTTATCAACTACAGCATTGACATTCACTTCTTGTGTTGTCATTTCCTCACCTCCAATTGTGAGCTTATTTTAAATAATGAATCAATATTCACTTTTTATAAAATGCATGTTTGCTCAATATTTGTCTACTAGACTTTAAGTGAATGAAGACAAATTAGGGAATATCACTGGCATGAATCATCATTTAATAATCAAAATTTGATTTTTCAGACTTACATTAATTATTTTTATTTATAAAATTCAGAAACTTACTTAACAATGAATATTGATGATTTTCAATTGAATGACATTTTATCTGTAAATTAGAAAATCACTAATTGTAACTAAGTTTTTAAATGTAAATGCTTCATTTTTTGAACGATTCACTATTTTATATCTCATGCGATATAAGCCTTAAGGTGTATAAATTATTAAATGACTTATTAGAAGATGATTGAAATGTATAAGGCCTAAGATCACCGCAAATTTAATTTCGAGTCCATTAATTTATTTCCTGCATAAAAAAACACCCCCTTCGTTTGAAGGGGGTGTTTTTAGGAATAATGAGCTGGCGATGACTTACTCTCACATGGGTAACCCCACACTACCATCAGCGCAAAGAGGTTTCACTTCTGAGTTCGGGAAGGGATCAGGTGGTTCACTCTTGCTATTGTCGCCAGCACAACTGTTGTGACTTTGCTTGGGTCTTATTGACATCGTTTGATGTATGCCGTTGCTTGGTCAAAGAAGTTATTAACAGATATATCTGAGTTGAA
>NZ_JCAKMZ010000042.1:0-19503 GCF_059515865.1 Acinetobacter sp. CY73
GAACCATTCAAATACAGCACGACTTAATTTACAGGCTTGTCTGTAAAGAAAACTCTTTTTTTACGCGTCCATCCCATCTTATTAAGGGCTTTTAAAATGACATGATAACCAACGGTATAACCGAATTGTTGTTCAAACAGAGGGACAAGATCTTTCGCCTGAGTAAACGGTGTATTTTTTACGAAGTGCTCAAAGGCTTGAAGATCTCGAATCCTCGAAGGGCGTCCTGCATTTTGAGGTTTAGGCTGTTTGAGCTGACCAGTCTGCTGTTCGAGTAGAATCCAATCATCTAGGGTGGTTCTTGCAATATTAAACAGTTCACACGTTTTGGATTTATGCTGTGATTCTTTATAAAACTGCATGACTTTTTCACGTAAATCGACAGAATATGTTTTTGGCATGATCCTAAATCTTAGTGTTTTTTCTATTGTAGCTCATATTGGATTTTTATCTATAGCTCATATTGGATTCTTAGCTATAATCAAGCATCTGAACAAGTTATCTAAGTGACAACAACGGTAAACAGACCCAATACGGCTATGACGTGTTTGGACAACGTCTGTACAAGAAATCCCAAGACGCCTACGGCAAAGACAGCCTCACCAATAATTAATTACTGCCCATATTCTAATTTAGTTGAGTTAATTCTTCTTTTGCTAAAAAATTGCCAGATTTAGCTGACTCTTTAAACCAAGATTTTGAGATGGATAAATTTTTATCGACACCTAAACCATCTTTATATATTTTACCTAAATGATATTGTGCATCACTATCACCTTGCTTTGCTGCTTCCGAAAACCATCTTCTAGCCTCTAGTTAATTTTGCTCTATATGATCACCTGTTAAATACATCAGTGCTAGATTATATTGAGCACTGCTAACCCCTTGTCTTGCAGATTTATTAAACCATTCAAAAGCCTTTAATTTATCTTGTGGCATTCCTTTACCATGTAGAAGCATGATGGCCATATTAGCTTGAGCATCGGGATCGCCATTATTAGCAGCTATAGAATAGTATTCAATAGCTTTCGCTTCATTTTTTTTACCACCCAATCCATTACTATATATATAGCCTAACTTATTAAAAGAAGGAATATCTCCCTGATTTGCAGCTTTTTCAAACCAAAATTTTGCTTTCTCGTAATCATGTGCAATATTGGGGTTATTACTATATAAAAAGCCTAAATTGTACTGAGCATTAATATGTCCTTGATTTGCCGAAGACGTGTACCATCTGATAGCCTCATTAATATTAGGACGAATATCCCCATACCCATCAGAATAGATCACGCCCATATTGTATTGAGCTTCTGGATCGCCTTTTTCAGCTCTATTCTTAATCTCATTAATATCAATATCGGAATTATTAGAGCTGTACTGTTGACTATTTTTGTGGCTCTCAGTAGATTTAACACAGCCAGAAGTTAAAACACCGAGAAACAGAATTGTTAAAATTTTTTTTGATAACATATTTTATTTCAAATATAAATATTTTTATAATTTACTATAAATTGAATTATCTTTCCTTATCTTGAACATAAAATTAACGGTAGTGCATGAATATGACGTGATAAAAATAATAAGTTATTGATATTAAAATAACCCGAATCGCGGATAAGGATTTTTCTTTAAAATCATAAGCTCAATGTAATTTTATGATTAGTTTTTAGTGTTATCAGACCAAAGAATAGACTTTTTTATGCTCAAAATGATGGATAAGTCTCAAGATGAATAATCTCATTTCTTTAAGCAGGATTCGGGTTAAAATATATAAATGAATTATTACACGTTGGTTTTTAGCACTACTATATGTTTTTGGCATGATCCTAAATCTTAGTGTTTTTTCTATTGTAGCTCATATTGGATTTTTAGCTATAGAAGGCAAAAGCATATTGATATTGCGATTAGCTATCAAAAAAGTCGTGATGGACTTCCTTGCGCAGTACACTGCGTATCACGGACTCTACTGGTTTGAAGTTTCTAGGTGAAGGCGAATGGAAGTGTAAGAAACATGGGCCTGAATATCGTCGCCAGTGGCGTAAACTTCATATTGCTATAGATGCTGAAACCCTTCAAGTATGTGCTGTACAACTCACCACAAATAATGTCAGTGATTCACAAGTACTCGAAGATTTACTTGCTCAAATTCCACTGGATGAGCAGAGTCATTCAGTCTATTCAGATGGTGCTTATGACACAAAGCACTGCCGACAAGTCATTTTAAATCGAGATGCACATGCGACCATTCCACCAAGAAAGAATCCAAAACCATGGAAAGATCAGCAAGCGAGGTCTATAGCCAGATGTGAGTTGTACACTACATTTCAAAAATAAATATTTTTATATTTATCAATGAAATATTATTTACAACATTGTAGTGTAAGGAGTAGCTTTGGCTATATAGAGCGGAATGAGTTATTGAAAACAGTCAAACGGTTAGGAAGATCCCTTTGGAAAAAGTGGTCTGGTTATCATCGTCGAAGTTGGGTGGAAACCAAAATGCATTGCATCAAATTATTGGGCGATACATTAATATCAAAGAGTTTCCCTAGTCAGGTGAACGAGATTCGTGCAGGCGTAGCAGTACTCAACAGATTTACAGAATTAGGTCGCCCTCATACTCAAGTTGTCACTTAAATTTGGCTCACTTAGGTTAGCTCTGCCTTTCAAGCCTTTGTGCAACAAAGCCATTGAGTCTTATTTAAAATCGAAAGCATCGAGTAAACTCTCCATACCATCAGCTCAGATACATTTAAACCACAATTGGCACTCTAATGCTTAAGATTGCATTAATTTAGGCTAAACAATGATCCATTTTTTAAGATTTCATACATAATATGGTGGTTTTTATTAATATAAATGAACAGTATAAATTTTAATAAAATTAATAATTATCAATAGCTTAAAAAATAAATGTAATTTTATCTCTCTATTTGTTTATTTTTTGTTTACAACACAAATCAACTTCTGCAATAATAATGCATACCAAGTCACATTATGGGTATTTAGCGTGGGTAAATTATCTTTATTAGCATCTGTAATTATGATGACATTGACCTCTGCTACATTTGCAGGAACTCAAGTGAAATACGAAACACATTATACGATTGAGAAATCAACACAAGTTGAGCATTTAAAAATTTCTCAACCCAATATGGATCGTGTCGAATTTGAAAATGCTTAATAGATTGAAAGTCATTTTATTTTAAGTACAACCAAGAACAATAAATATCGATGATTCAAGCAAATATAAGAGTCGATATAAAACAATTAAATAGAATAAAAAAGTTTTTTTGAGTAATCGCCAACCAAAAAGATGCAACGAAGTACAATTGAGCGAATGAATAATAACAATAAATAAGAAAGTGAATTAAGTGATCGTTTTTTGGCTTGCGTTTTGTCAGAAATTCGCTATTATTCACACACAACGTTGCCGGCATAGCTCAGTTGGTAGAGCAACTGACTTGTAATCAGTAGGTCCACAGTTCGAATCCGTGTGCCGGCACCATTTTAAACTTAGCCTCGCTTTTTAGTGAGGCTTTGTTGTTTCTACAGCTCTAATTTTTAAAGTACTGCAAAAAAATATTTAATAACAATAATCCCTGAATCCACTTCAATAGTTCATAAGCTCATTCATAAAATAGATTTTGCACTTCTATCTTTTTCTAAACTTCTATCCTTTAAAATTAATCGCATTTTGTTGCGCTAATCTGAACGTAGTCCACCCATCCATCTTTATAAAGTTTTTGACACAGTTTGGCAGTCATTTCAATTTTAAAACGATCTACATGCCCTTTTTGTATGTTGAATGATTCAGACAATTGACGTTGCTGAATGTAATCTGCAAACCCTTTCAATACCCATTGACTCATATTTTCGATTTGAATGTTTTCAAAGCCCTGCTCTGTTAAAGCTTTTTCAATACCTTGATGATCCATCAGGTCTGATAAATTGACATCCGCACATTTAAGTAAAGCTTTCAGTTTTAATTTTTGAAATACCGAAATGCTCTGAAATTTTTCAGAAAGCATTAAGCTATGAAAGCCTATTCGTGCTTTTGAATTTAAAACGCCATTTACCGACTTTAAGAATGAATTTAAATTACAGTGATATGCTGCATCTATACATAAAACCACATCAAATTTAAATTCAAAATGATTGGCTTTTAAATTTAAAAACGAACCCTGTTGGATACGTTGAAGTTGAATACCTTGAATTTGTTTTAATTTTTGTTGAATGTTATCCACACATACAGCTTGTAGTTCGACTGCTTCGATGTGTTGAACGCTGAAATGCGCATGCCACAGTATAAGACTCGCACCTTTTCCACAGCCTAAATCTAGGATTTTATCGTTTGAATTTAAATGAACGGCTGTCGCCAAGTGTAATGCCAGCTGGCGACAGGCTTGTGGATAAGAATCATCAGGATGATTCCAATACCCTAAATTACTCCAAGCAAATTCATGATGATCCCCCAACATCGCTGCATTAATTGCATATTTATGTTGAGTTTGTTTAGATCGATTTACTCGAAGCCATTTCATATTCATTACCCAGTGAATTAACCATTGAGTCACAACAATGAATTGTTTAGTAACCCAGCTCTGGTGCAACCTCAACTGTAGGTTTTAATCCAACAAACGGCAATGGTGCATTGAAAATTTCACCAATATGCATCGCTGAAGTCACGGCAGATTCTAAAATAGGCAAGCCATCGCAAGACCAAGAACCACAGTAAAATACTTTACGGTCTTTATCTTTATGACGCTGTTGTAATTCACGATTAAGATTTAAGGTATTGGTATCGACCACTGCACGTGTCAAAGTCACCTTGGAAATCACTTTCTTAGGATCAATATCGATCACAGGATTCCATGTTTGGAATACAGGTGATTTACCCACTAAGCTTGGTTCAATCGAGTTCAACCACACAGAGAAATGCTGTTTGGTAAATTTACGGTCCATCATATAACTGAGGACTGACCAATCTTTACGGCGTACAGGCATCACGATTGGATCAGTATGAATCACTAATTCACCAGTAACGAATTTGAACTGTTTCAGAAGTTCAATATCGTCTGCAAATTGCGCTTTATTTAAAAACTCTTCAATCTTAGGTGTTGGTGTTGCAACGACGACGCGATCGAAACTTGCTGAGTCTCCATGCGCTGTTTCCACGTAAACCTCATCACCACGTTCTTCAACTAAGGTAATCGGTGTATTACAACGAAGTTCAATCCCTTCAATCAGTTTTTCAACCAAGGCAGGCGTACCCCCTTGGATACGTAATAATGCATCACCGTCAGTCAATTGTCCCAAAAAAACCAATAATGGTTTTGCAGGCCACTCACCAATCGTTTTTGCATCACAGGTACAGATGGTATAAAGCACCGGCATCACAGCGCCATTCCAAAATACTTCTTCAATGTGATTTTGTGCCACAAACTCAGCAAGCGTGATATTTTGATTGTCTGATTTAAAAAATTGCTTAATGGCTGTTTTTAACTGCAACATGCCCTTCACCAAACGCCAACCGTACTGCTTTAGGCCTTTCTGGTTGTTGATAATCGGGAAATTACCAATACGTGTTCTTGATGTCGTCAGCCACGTTTCTATTTTGTCTTCAAACAACCAGCTACATGACATATAAGTACGAACAGGGAAAGTTTTAATCCCTAAATGGGCAGCCAAGCTCAAGGTATTCTCCCAAAGCTTTGGATTCATCACGCGTAAAGGTGAATCAATATTGCCACCTTCATAGTTTAAGCTGTAGCTATCCATTCCACGGCCTGGGAGGGCTTCGAAAATAGTAATTTGATGTCCTGCATCTTTTAGAATTCTTGCAGTAGCGAGTCCCGCCATGCCACTTCCGATCACTGCGATCTTCAAAATGATTATCCGAGAGTTGAAAATTTTAAATATTATGCGTGAAGCCAATTCAAAATACGGTATTAAAAACTTCCAGATTTTCACTTTTAATTGATTAAAAATTAATCAAATTTACCTTTGTTAAAATTATTGTTGCTTTTTTAAACAAAACTAACTCTATAAAATATATAATTTTTTTATTAAAGATAAAAACTCTTTAAAAACAAAATAGATATTTTCACCAAAAACTAAAAAATGCAGTTTACAAGCCGAATCTAATCCATTATCATAAGCCCATAAAATGAGAACCATGTCACATTACTATAAAAATAACAGCGTGATAGAGGAAAAAATAAATAGAAATTACAGCGTAAGGACCTCCGTTATGTGGGATGGAGGTCCTTTATTTTTTTCTCATTTTTTGTCATGCCGCCAATCTATCTCTTGAATTGAGCTTATGATCAACATTAAAAATTTTTAGCAGCCACTCATATTTTAATATTGGCTGTAAATACCAAATCTTTTTTGAAGCATATCCATACAGCAACGTTTTTTATTATTTTGTATTGAACGCTTTAGAATATTTATCCTGACATATAGTGACTTGACTAAATTATTTGATTGGCTTATCCCATTAAATATGAAATAGAAAGGCGGATCGAAATCCACCTTTTATCAATTTAGACATTGAATATAGACATATCCAACTTACCAATCCTAATTTATGCAGGGATTTGGCCAAATTTTCCTGCATTGAAATCATGGAATGCTTGCACGATTTCATCTTTGGTATTCATCACAAATGGACCATGTCCTTGAATTGGCTCATTCAATGGCAAACCTGTTAATACTAAGAATTTAGCATCTTGAGTCGCTTCAAGTTGAATGGTTGGCTCATTGTCGCGGGCAAACATAACAATAGAGCTATCCATCACCTTCTGTGTACCATTGAGTAGCATTTCACCCTCAAGCACAACCACCAATGTGTTGTGATCTACAGGAACATGAATATGCTCAACAAAACCTGCTTTGAGTGCACCATCCCAAACATTTATTGGACTGTATGTACTTGCTGGACCTGTTTGATCAGCATGGCTACCTGCGATCACTCGAATGTGACCTGCATCATCCGCAAATTTCACGACAGGAATATCTTTCGATTCAATCCCCTGATAGCGAGGTGCCGACATTTTATCTTTTGCTGGCAAATTCACCCAAAGTTGGACCATTTCAAATAGACCGCCACGCTCCGCAAATTCAGGTGAATGAAACTCCTCATGCACGACACCAGATGCTGCAGTCATCCATTGCACATCACCTGTTTTAATGGTTCCACCGCCACCCGACGAGTCTTTATGCGTGACTTCACCTTGATAAGCAATGGTGACCGTTTCGAAACCACGATGTGGATGTGAACCCACACCATGCTGATCAGTGGTCGGATTAAAGTGATAAGGGGCAGCATAATCTAACAATAAAAAAGGACTAATTGCCTGACCTAAACGGTCATAAGAAAATAGATTTTTCACTGGAAAGCCATCGCCAACCCAATGCATGTGTTGATTGCGGTATACACCAATAATTCTTTTCATCTCAAACTCCTATCTCTAGGACTAAACATGCAATGATTTTAGAACTTAAGTTCAGCATAAAAAAGGCTTATCTCAACATACAGCTTCTCAACAGTAAGACAATCTTCATTTTAGATGCATTGACTCGATGATTTCCCTATCAAGTTTATCAACTTAACTAGATTGTCATATTTATAAGATTATTCTTCTCAGAATGTGTACTATTTTGAATCATGCTTAGCCATTAACATGAATCTCACATCGACATTGAAGCATGTTTTTTAACACTTAAATTCGCTTGATGACGTTCAAATTTACTTTGAGAGAGGAATAACAAAATGGGTAAACCTTACGTTCGTTTAGATAAAGACAATGCAGCAGTACTTTTGGTAGATCACCAAACAGGTCTACTTTCTTTGGTTCGTGATATTGATCCAGATAAATTTAAAAACAACGTTTTAGCACTTGCAGCAGCAGCTAAATATTTCAACTTACCAACAATCTTAACGACAAGCTTTGAAGACGGTCCAAATGGTCCATTGGTTCCTGAGCTTAAGGACATGTTCCCAAATGCACCCTATATTGCACGTCCAGGTCAAATCAATGCTTGGGATAACGAAGACTTCGTTAACGCCGTTAAAGCAACAGGCAAAAAACAATTGATCATTGCGGGTGTAGTCACTGAGGTTTGTGTTGCATTCCCGACACTGTCTGCATTAGCAGAAGATTTCGATGTATTCGTAATTACTGATGCATCTGGTACATTCAACGCATTAACACGTGATTCAGCTTGGGATCGTATGTCACAAGCTGGCGCTCAGTTGATGACTTGGTTCGGTGCATCTTGTGAATTACACCGTGATTGGCGTAATGATATCGAAGGTTTAGGTGCTTTATTTGGTCAGCATATTCCTGACTATAGCAACCTGATCCAAAGCTATATCAAAAATACTGAAAAAAAATAATCTCATCTGTTTTTAAAAGGCGGCCTTGTAGGTCGCTTTTTTATTTTCCTATAAATGATATGATCAACTACAAATCAAGCCCGCTAGAGGTCACATATGCATTCTTTTGATGATTATTACTACTTCTATTTGGTGGTTAAATATGGTGGTTTTAGCGCTGCCAGTGATATTAGCAACATCACCAAATCTAAACTGAGTCGCCGTATTCTTGATCTTGAAGCGAAGTTTAATGTCACACTCATTCAACGTTCAACTCGGCATTTTAAAGTGACTCCATTAGGTCAAGAGTTCTATGCAGAATGTAGCAAAATCATCGAACAGGCAGATCAAGCTCAAAATATACTACTTAAACAAAAAAATGAGCCTAAAGGTCTGATTAAACTCAGTTGTCCACCTGTCATGATGGAACATCAGATTCGCCCACTGTTGAATCAATTTCTAAAGGATCATCCACAGGTCGATGTCGAAATGGAGCTGACCAGTCGCCGTGTCGATGTTTTACATGATGATATTGATTTGGCGATTCGCACCAATTTTGGCGTCAATGAAGACTCAAGTATCATTGTGCGGGACGTGGTTAAAACAACACATTGTTTGGTCATCAGTCCAGAATTATTACAAGATCGAACCATTGAACATGTGACTCAAATCAATGATTTTCCAACCATTGTTTTAGGCACACAAAAAACCCAGTATCACTGGCATTTACATAACCTAAAACACCAAGATGAAATTAAAATTCTGCTCGAGCCTCGAATCAAAAGTAATGATTTGGCCGGTGTTTATTATGCGGTATTGGATGGATTAGGCATTGCTGATCTACCCTATTTAACCGTGAAGGCAGATATTGAAGCTGGTCGACTCATTCACTTACTGCCTGAATGGTGCTCTAATTTAGGCACAGTTCAATTGGTCTATGCTTCACGCAAAGGGCAACGTTTAGTGATGGAAAAACTGATTGAGCATTTGATTGAAGGCGTTCGTAGTTATGCACCAACGCATGAAGGCTATTTAATTTAGACAATTCATTATTTATTTTTTTCAATGATATACCGATTAAAAAACCCAGAACATCGTTCTGGGTTTTTCATTTTATTCAAAAATGATGCGATTAAATCAGATTGTTTAGCTTAGGGGTTAATCACTTAGATTTTACCCACCAAGTCAATTGAAGGAGCTAAAGTCGCTTCACCTTCTTTCCATTTTGCAGGGCATACTTCACCTGGATGTGCATACACGTATTGAGCTGCTTTCACTTTACGAAGTAACTCAGAAGCATCACGACCAATACCACCAGCATTAATTTCAACGATTTGGATTTTACCTTCTGGGTCAATCACAAATGTACCACGATCTGCCATACCATCCGCTTCGATTAGAACTTCGAAGTTTTTAGCTAAAGTCCACGTTGGATCACCAATCATTGGGTATTGGATTTTACCAATCACGTCTGACGTATCGTGCCAAGCTTTATGGGTAAAGTGAGTATCTGTAGATACACTATAGATCTCTACACCTAACTTTTGAAATTCAGCATAGTTATCCGCTAAATCACCTAACTCAGTCGGACATACAAATGTAAAATCTGCTGGATAGAAGAATACAACTGACCATTTACCTTTAAACTGTTGCTCTGAAACTTCAACGAAATCACCATTGTGGTAAGCAGTTGCGTTAAAAGGTTTGATATCAGTATTGATTAAACTCATGTGCTATTCCTCTGTTTCGTTCTAGGGAGTGCTTATCTGTGAAGCTAGAATACGAAAATAAATAACATCGGTAAAACAGAAGTTTTTTATAAAAATGATCGCTTTTTTAGATTTTAATAATTCTATTAAATTTAATGTTGTCATCGAATTCTTAAATAAAGTCTTTGCTTCAGTATCGCTAAAATGCAAAAAGCCTCTGTATTTACAGAGGCTTTAGATGATGATTTACCCTTTTAAAGGCGACTCATCACAGTAAAACTATGTCTTTAGAATGTGTCAGAACGGTAAGTCATCATCTAGATCTGCTGGCGCAGTTGCCATTGGCTTCGCAGGTTGTTGCTGAGGTTTAGGTGATTGGAAACCTTGGTTCACATTGTTGCCATAGCCACCTTGAGGTACTGGGGTGTTGTTATAACCACCGCCCTGTTGACCACCGTAACCACCTTGATTCGATTGGTTACTATTGTTGGCATTATTGTTAAAACGTGGTTGTTGATAACCACCTTCACCTTGGTTGTCGCTTTGTTGACGATTATTCGAATCAAGCATTTGCATTTGTTCGCCACGAATTTCTGTGGTGTAACGCTCTTGACCGCTTTGATCTGTCCATTGACGTGTACGCAATGAACCTTCGATATAAACTTTCGAACCTTTACGTAAATATTGCTGAGCAATTTCACCTAAACGGTTATGCAATACAATACGGTGCCATTCCGTTTGTTCTTTACGTTCACCGCTGGTTTTATCCGTCCAAGATTCACTTGTTGCGATTGAAAACTGAGTCAATGATCCACCATTTTGAAACGTTTTAGTTTCTGGATCTTTACCTAATGTACCAACTAAGATTACTTTATTTACGCCACGCATTTGCTGTTATCTTCCTATGTCGATTCTATGTTTTACTTTATAAGAGTTGTCATTAAATGGCTACCTCTTTACCCAACAAGAGCGTTAAATCGTGTCGCGCTGCATCATCTATAAGCAATTTATCGACTTTAATATATGCAACTTGCTGCTCGGGCATCACCACGACCTCTTCAATACCACGAATTGCCAATAATTGAGAAGTCCATTCATCCGTTTGTTTATGGTCTGGCAAACTAAAAATGACAGAAGATAAATAGCGTGGTTGAGACAAGCCAAAACTAATCAATAACCAGATAATCGCAATCCCCGTCAGAATGCTCCAACCGAGCGACGTATTGTTTAAAACCAGGAGTTGACCACCCAAAATACCACCACAGAATGCCCCTAAAAATTGTCCACTGGCATTGACACCCATCGCTGTCGCTTTGGATTGAATCGGTGCTGCTTTGGATAACCAAGAAGGGAGTAACGCTTCCATCACGTTAAAGGCAATAAAGAATAACCCCAAGCCCAACAACAAGATATATTTGGATTCAAATCCAAAAATCATCACCAATAAGCCAGCGATAATGCCTGCAATTGCGGTCAAGAATATGCCCCGAATTTTGCGATATTTTTCAGCCAAAATAATGCTTGGAAAAGCAAAGAACAGACTGATCACCAGCAATGGTAAATATACCAAACCATGACTGGATAATGGAATATCTGCAAAGTTAATCAGCTGTGAAGGCACATAAATAAACATTGCAGTAAGCAGTAAATGCAGGGTAAATACTGAGACATGAAGTCGATTCAAATCCTTCATTTTCAAGACTTGTTTCAACTGTGTGAGATAGCCTTGTTGGAAGTTCTTATGGTGTCGTGTGGTTTTCGGCACCATAAACACCATGCCAATCGCCAACAATCCCATCAGCGTGGTCACCCAAAACAATCCTGAAATGCCCATCACACCCGTTAACCAAGGGCCTAAACTAAACGCAATCACAAAGGATACGCCAATACTCATGCCCATGGTTGCCATGGCTTTCATGCGGTTTTCTTCGCGGGTGACATCAGCAAGTAGTGCCATCACTACCGCAGAAACTGCTCCACCCCCTGCGATGGCTCGTCCAATAATCACACCATAAATAGTTTCAGACATCGCGGCAATTGCACCACCCAAAGCGAATAACAATAATCCTAAAATGATTAAGGGCTTTCGACTAAAACGGTCGGCAATGAGGCTAAATGGAATCTGTAACAGCGCTTGGGTTAAACCATAGACCCCGACGGCCAAACCAATCAAAGCCGGGGTTGCATATTGATATGACTGCCCTGCAACTGAAAATACAGGCACGATCATGAACAGGCCCAACATTCGCAGTGCAAATATACTGCTCAATGCAAAAGTGGAACGGCGTTCTAAGGCATTCATCATATCTATAGCTTTCTAATCAAGGGCGAAGTTTGATGGTCTCATCATGGCATAAAGTGACTATATAAAGTCATGATCTAAAGAACACATCTGAAAATAAATAAGGGCGCAATTGCTTGCACCCTTATTTTAATCTAAATCTGCTGGAATTATTAACTCCATACAAATTTAATATTGAACCTAGCCTTGTCTAGCTAAGCTTAGCTTGCCTTTTCTTGTATTGGATCGAAGCAATAATCGCCCAAACAATGAAGGCAACACCGATCAAACCTGTTACCACTTCTGGCACATGTAGACCTGTACCACTTGCAATCATGATGAATGCAAGCGCACCAATCGCATAGTGAGCACCATGTTCAAGGTAGATATACGCATCCAATGTGCCTTTTTCCACCAAGTAGATCGTGATTGAACGTACAAAGATCGCACCAATCGCAAGACCTAACATGATCACAACCACATCAGAAGTAATCGCAAATGCACCAATTACACCATCAAAACTGAATGATGCATCAAGGACTTCGAGGTATAAGAAACCACCGATACCTGCTTTTACGACCCCTGCTGGCACACCATTGCTATCATGAGTGACAGCATTTCCATGCTCATCAATTTCAGGCTCGCCACCCAGTAAATGACTGAGAACTTGAACACCGATGTAAATCACGATACCCCAAATACCCGCCATCGTTACCACAAGGCGTTTTGCTTCATCCACATTTGCAGCCATGATAAGTAGCGCAACTAATGCGATGAATACTGAAAGTGCTGGAACACTCGCAAGATTTGCTAAACGACGTTCAATGAACTTGAACCAATGCGTATCTTTACCCTCATCCAAGAAGAAGTTTAAGAACACCATCAATAAGAATGCACCACCAAAAGCAGCAATTTCAGGATGATGATTCATTAAACGTGCTGAATATTCTTTTGGATCATTCAATGCCAGTTGGATGACTTCAACAAAGCCCATGTCTGCGGTAACAGCAACGATGACAATGGGGAAAATCAAACGCATACCAAATACAGCAACCACGATACCCACGGTCAAAAAGAGCATTTTCCAAAAATGATCCCAATGACGCAGAACAGATGCATTCACAACAGCATTGTCAAATGATAACGAAATTTCCATTACAGCAAGAATGGCGGTAATCGTCAGTACCGTAAACATGGTCTTTAAACCTGCTTCTGGCCCATGGGTATAGCCCCAATAAGCAGACAAGGCAAGACACACGATCGTAAATACGATAGAGAAACCAAAATGTTTCCACATGAGAATTTGACCTTTAAGAATTGAAATTGACTAAAATTAAAACGCAATAAATCTATGTATTGTTTTATGGCGCAATTATGACCCTTTTTTGATTTCAAAACCAAAAAATCTTCGTATTGTTTTTGAATAGAAAAAATCTCTAAATTGAATTTATTTCTCTTCTTCGAGGACTGTTGCTATAGTTTTTCTCTTCAATGCACTTTATCTAGGATCAAGGATGAGTTTTTCTCAAGACGTTTGGCAACGTAATCTTTCTCTCTACCAAAAAACCTTAGCTCTCCCTTTTAACCAAGAACTTGCCCAAGGCACTTTAAACACAGCTGCGTTTTGCCACTACGTCATTCAAGATGCACATTATTTACTGGCGTATGGTCGTGCCCTATCTGTGTGTGCAGCAAAAGCATTTGATGCAGATGCCGTCATTCAATTTAGCCAAGGGGCAAAAGAGGCGATTATCGTTGAGCGTGAGCTGCATAACGGTTTTATGCATGAGTTTGGCATTACCAAAGCTGATTTTGAAAATACACCCTTAACCGCTGCTTGCCATCATTACACTTCATTTTTAACCGCTACAGCATGGTCTGAAAGTTATCCTGTGGTTTTGGCTTCACTGCTCCCGTGTTATTGGATTTATGCCGAAGTCGGCAAAGATATCGTTTCAAAATCAGTTCCCAACAATCCATTTCAAGCATGGATCGATACTTATTCTGGCGAACATTTTAATGAAGAAGTGCGTAAAGTCTTAGCCATCATTGATGCAGTTGCCGAAACTGCCGATGCTGAGACGATTGAAAAAATGCATCAGACTTATACCAAAGGTGCTGAACTTGAGTATTTATTTTGGGATAGTGCTTACCATCAACGGAAATGGCTCAGCTTGGACTAACAAGATTGGATTAACAAAATATGAGATGCACTGAAAATAAAGGGATTAATAAAACCTTGAGCTGAGATGCTTAAACAACACATGTGGCTAAGTAGAGCAGTCCTGCTTAGCCTTTTTAAGTCTAATCAATCGACTGAGCCTAATTCGATGTATAAATCTTTTAGAACGATTTCCTGTACTTCCATCATTTGCCCTTCATCATTTTTTCATCCACTTTAATCCTAAAAAAATAAGGCTAGACAGATAAAGAAAAATCCAACACAATTAATGATAACGATTATCATTATCGAATAATTAGATTTTTAATCATTAGTGAGGGCTTCTCATGCAACAACATACTTTAGGAACAGAGGCGATTCGTGCTTATTTTACGTTGCAATGCTGTTGGTTGAATAATGAAGAAATTTATTTAGAGAAAGGATGTTCGCATTGTGGCTCGGCTGCCACCTATTTACTTTATTTTACCCACCGACATATCCAAAAATTGATGTTGGATTTCATTGCCAAATTTCCATGCCTAACCTCACCCAAGGTCGAGTTTTATACCATCCCGCATTTTGAAAAAGAATATAACGACTTCTTACAAATCCTCGAAAAAGAAGTGAATTTCTATGCGCGTCAACATCATGACATTCCACGGCATTATGCATTTGAACAGATTGATTCTATTTTTGAGCGTAGCCATTTACATGCGTGCTAAGCAGTGAATCGAATGAGTCATGAATCACACACTTAAACGACAATCATTTTTCTACTTTTATAATTCTTATATATTTCCATTTACAGCCTAAAATTCTATTCAACACCCTTACGAACGCATCTGAGCAGAATACAAAATTGATTCTGCTTGATGCATTTATCAGCTTGAAAGATGACTTTTTGAAATGTGCCGACATCATTTGTCGTTTTATTTTATTAAAAACCTACTTGAACAAAATTAAATCGTTATCATATATAACCTTCAATTTGCATAACATCGAGATGTTTTTATGAGCCAAAGTCATATCCGTATTCGAGGCGCACGTACCCATAACTTAAAAAATGTGTCACTCGATATTCCACGCGATAAGTTCGTGGTGATTACGGGACTTTCAGGTTCAGGTAAATCATCTCTAGCTTTTGATACCTTATATGCTGAAGGTCAACGTCGCTATGTGGAATCTTTATCTGCTTATGCACGTCAATTCTTATCACAAATGGAAAAACCTGAAGTCGATTCAATTGAAGGTCTAAGCCCTGCGATTGCGATTGAACAAAAATCAACGAGTCATAACCCACGCTCTACTGTGGGTACAATTACCGAAATTTACGATTATCTTCGTCTGCTATATGCACGTGTCGGTACACCCTACTGTCCTGAACATGACCTGCCGATGGTCGCTCAAACTGTTTCGGAAATGGTCGATGCAGTCAAAGCCTTAGATGAAGGCACAGCATTAATGCTTCTTGCACCTGTGGTTCGTGATCGTAAAGGTGAATACACCAATCTATTTGAACAGCTGCAAGGTCAAGGTTTTGTTCGCGCACGTGTTGATGGTGAAATCATTGAAATTGATTCACCACCTGAACTGGATAAAAAGAAAAAACACACCATCGAAGTCGTTGTAGATCGTTTTAAAGTCCGCGATGATTTGGGTAACCGTATTGCTGAATCCTTTGAAACGGCACTTCGTTTAGGTGGTGACATCGCAATTTTGGCATGGATGAATGACGAACAGCCTGAACGTACATTCTCAGCAAAACATTCTTGCCCGCAATGTGACCGTGCTGTGGCTGAACTTGAACCTCGTTTATTCTCATTTAACAATCCATTCGGCGCATGCCCTGTCTGTGATGGTTTAGGTACACGCAGTCACTTTAGTGCGGATAAACTGATACCTTCTCAAGATGTTTCTTTAAGCCAAGGTGCAATTCGTGGTTGGGATCGTCAGCGTCCTTACTATTACACCATGATTCAAAAAGTCGCGGGTCATTATGGTTTTTCGCTGGATACGCCTTGGAATGAACTTGATGCGGATACCAAAAAGAAATTCCTTTATGGTACAGGTAAAGAAAAAATTGACCTGAGTTATATCGATGAACGTGGTCGTAAACATTCTCGAGTTCAAGCTTTTGAAGGAGTCTTGCCTCATTTAGAGCGACGCTACCGTGAAACAGAGTCGAACTATGTCCGTGAAGACTTAGCACAGTATTTATCTAATGCCGCATGTGATGCTTGTGATGGTTCACGTCTGAATGAAATTTCGCGTAATGTGAAAATCTTAGATAAAACTATCGCTCAGATTACCAAAATGTCGATTGGTGATGCTGAAGCCTATTATCAAGATTTGCAACTTGAAGGTGCTAAGGGCGAAATTGGCGACAAGATTTTTAAAGAAATCCGTGAACGTCTTCATTTCCTTGTATCTGTTGGTTTGAATTATTTAAGCCTGTCTCGTTCCGCTGAAACACTCTCAGGTGGTGAAGCACAGCGTATTCGTTTGGCTTCGCAAATTGGTGCAGGTTTGATGGGCGTGATGTACGTGCTGGATGAACCATCCATTGGTTTGCATCAACGTGATAATGACCGTCTGCTTGAAACTTTGGTTCGCTTACGTGATTTGGGAAATACCGTTCTGGTCGTTGAGCATGATGAAGATGCGATTCGGGCGGCGGATCATATTATTGATATTGGTCCTGGTGCAGGTGTGCATGGTGGTCATATCATCGCTGAAGGTACTTATGAGGAGATTCTGGCAAATAAAGAATCCCTCACAGGACAGTATTTATCAGGCAAACTCAAAATTGAAGTGCCGAAAGTCCGTCTAACATCGCCAAAGCCTGATGAAAAAATCAAGCTGATGGGGGCAGCAGGTCATAATTTAAAAAATGTTGATCTGACTATTCCGTTGGGTGTCATGACCTGTGTCACAGGTGTTTCAGGCTCAGGTAAATCAACACTGATTAACCGTACGCTTTTGCCATTGGCTGCAACGCAGTTGAATGGTGCAACCACGTTAACCGCGGAAAAATTCGATTCGATTGATGGTTTGCAGTTCCTCGATAAAGTCGTGGATATTGACCAAAGTCCGATTGGTCGTACCCCTCGTTCTAACCCTGCAACCTATACAGGCTTATTCACCCCAATTCGTGAATTGTTTGCACAAACCCCTGAAGCGAAAGCGCGTGGTTATGCGGCAGGTCGTTTCTCGTTTAACGTGAAAGGGGGGCGCTGTGAAGCCTGTGAAGGCGACGGTATGATCAAGGTGGCGATGCATTTCTTACCAGATATGTATGTGCCTTGTGATTCATGTCATGGCAAGCGCTATAACCGCGAAACTTTAGAAGTGGGCTTTAAGGGTAAAAATATTTCTGATGTCTTAGAAATGACCGTTGAAGATGCGATGCATTTCTTTGATGCGATTCCTGTGATTCACCGCCGTTTAGAAACTTTAACGCAAGTAGGCTTGGGTTATATCCGTTTGGGTCAATCTGCGACGACGCTTTCAGGTGGTGAAGCGCAACGTGTGAAACTGGCACGTGAACTTGCAAAGCGTGATACAGGCAAGACTTTATATGTGCTTGATGAACCGACGACAGGTTTGCATTTCCATGATATTGCTAAGCTTTTAGATATCTTGCATGAGCTTCGTAATAAAGGGAATACTATCGTGGTGATTGAACATAATTTGGATGTAATCAAAACTGCGGATTGGGTGATTGATCTAGGTCCAGAGGGTGGTTCAGGTGGCGGTATGATTATTGCCGAAGGGACACCTGAGGAAGTGGTAAAAGTGAAAGCGTCACATACAGGTAAGTTCTTAAAGCCGATGTTGAAGTAACTTAATCAAAGAGGTTGAGTTATAATATTAACTCAACTTTTTTTTGATTAAATTATGTCGACAAGAAAAAAATTACAACAAAAAGATCTCAAATCTCTTTGGGCTCTATCAGCAGGTATTTGTGCTAATCCCTCATGCAATAGAAACATTATTGAATCTACCATTAATCATTCATTAGTCGTGATTGGGGAACAAGCACATATAATTTCTCATAGTACAGATGGTCCTAGAAATAATCAGGATCGTTTAATTAACGATGTAGATTCTGTTGAAAACCTAATTTTACTATGTAGTACATGTCATACTTTAATCGATAAAGCCGAACAAGATTATCCCATTGAGCTTTTACGTGAATGGAAAAAAATACATGAAGAAAAAGTTCAAGCTATATTTAAAGATAAAAAATTTGACAATCTGAATTCCCTAAAGTTGGAAATTAAAAAAATATTAGATGAAAACTACTATTTATTTAACGAATATGGTCCAAAATCGAAAGTATCTCAAAACTTACTTTCAAATACTGTAGAACTATGGCACAAACACATTGTTGAAGATATTCTACCTAATAATAGAAAAATCATTAATTTAATAGAAAGTAATATTGAGTTATGGACTAATAATTTAGTTTTCATCAAAATGAAAGCTCATGTAAAAGCGTATGAATTACATTTCTCTAATCCACTAGAAAGTTATCAACTGTTCCCTATTGAATTTAAAGAGTTTATATATGACTGATATTTATAACAATTGGGGTGTAAAATACTGTCGTATTTTATTAGACCTCTTGCGAAAGTCATTATTGCAAGTTTATCCGGTTTACCAGTGCAGCGATTAAGCTAATGCGTAAACCGAATCGCTTGCGTCTATTTCGGTAGCGTTCACTCAATATTCTAAATGTTTTTAATTGACGATTGATGTGTTCAATCACAATTCGTATTTCTCCAATGATTTTATTGTACTTTTTCTCAATATCAGATAAGGCAGAATTCTTCTTTTTCTTAATAGGAGTCAATAGCTTAAATCCACGCTCCTCTAGTCCATGATACCCTAAATCAGTAACCACATATTCACAATGCTTGAATTTTGCAATCGTTTTTCTTGCCAATTTAATGTCATGTTGACTACC
>NZ_JCAKMZ010000043.1:0-18586 GCF_059515865.1 Acinetobacter sp. CY73
GTAAACATCCGCTGAACCCCATTGCTATGTTTTAACGGGGTTCAGGTTTCCAGCGGTGTGGCAGTAATTCTTCTATTTGAGTCACTTTATGTGTCGGCAACCTTTTCAGCACATCACTTAAATAGGCATACGGATCCAGCCCATTCAGTTTTGCTGACTGGATTAAAGTCATGATATTTGCCGCTCGCTGACCACTGCGCAGCGAACCTGCAAATAACCAGTTCTTACGCCCCAAAGCCCAAGGCCGCATTTGATTCTCTGCCCAATTATTGCAAATAGGTAGATTGCCATCATCCAGATAACGGCTTAAGGCTTCCCAACGTTTTAGGCTGTAATTGATGGCTTTAGCAGTTGCAGAGCTTAAGGGTACTGCAAGTTGATGTTGTGTCAGCCATTCATACAGTTGCTGCATAACAGCTTGACTATACTGTTGCCGGTACTTATAGCGTTGTTCTGCTGTACCGTCGGTATTTTTTCTTATTTCAGCCTCTATCGCATAGAGCTTCTGAATCAAGAACAAAGCCTGTTCTGCAATCGGACTTTTTCCAGTCACATGCAACTCATGGAATTTACGACGTGCATGCGCCATGCAGCCCACCTCAATGACCTGACCTGATCTAAAGCGTGCTTTGTAGCCACTGTAATCATCACAGACCAGATGACCCTGCCAGCCTTTCAGGAACTCTTCAGCATGCTGACCTGAACGGCTATCCTGAAAGTCATAAATCACGGCTTGAATTGGATTATATTGAGTTGTTGCATAAGCCCAGACATAACCTTTCTTCGGTTTTTTATCTTTATCATCCATCCGCATGATGGTGACAGGTGTTTCATCTGCATGAATCACCGCTTGCTGTAGGATCACCTTCCTTAATGCATCGGTTAGGCCTTCTAACTCTACACCACAGCGACCTATCCAGTCAGATAAGGTTGATCTGGACAGATCAACACCTGCGCGTAGAAAGATTTGACGTTGACGGTACAGTGGTAAATGATCGGCATATTTAGACACCAGTACATGGCTAAGCAGTTCAGGTGCAGCGATTCCTTTCTCAATCACATAGGCCGGCATTGCTTGTTGGGTCAGTGTGTCACATTGATCACACACCCATTTGCCACGCACATGCTGTTCCTTATAGAACTGTGCCGGTCTGAAATTCAGTTTTTCACTGATATCTTCGCCAATACGACGCAAGGTGCAGCCACAAGCACATTGGGTTGATGCAGGTTCATGCTCAATACGGAGGGTTGGCAGGTGATCTGGCAGTGGTCGACGTTTAGGTTTGTTGACTGGGGCTTTCTGCGCAGCTGCATTGGTTTTATCTGCATTCAGCCGTTCCAGTTCCAGATCAACCGCAGCAATATCTTCTTCGACCGCTTCGTCCCATAGATGGATTTGTTTTGCGCTTAGATGTTCGTTTTTACTGCCGAATTTATGCTGTTTAAATAGCGCAAGCTCATGCTCGTATTTTTGATTAAGAATGGAAAGATGTTGATTCGTGACTTCAAGATGTTGAACTTTGGCATCTAATTGTTGTTTATCTTCTGCGAGTTGTTGATGCTGCAGCGCCAACTGCCGGGTAAATTCCAGCAGTTGTTCATGGGTCAGTTGGCTTAAATCAGGCAGCGTATTCATGACCGCAGTATGGCTGAGATCATGAATATGTGTAAATAAAACGTTTGGAGAATAGCAGAATGGATGAGCTTGGTTTAGAGCATATTCACCACCTGCTGTAAGCCGATTCTCTGCCAGGGCAGACCCTGAATTAACGCCTGTAACTGTTCCGGGCTGATCGCCACGGTTTCACCCTGGTGAACCTGAGCCCAGTGAAATTTGCCCTGTTCCAACCGCCGGGCACACAGCCAGATGCCCAGTCCATCATGCACCAGTACTTTCATGCGATGGCCACGTTTATTACAGAACAGGTAGGCGCAGTGTGGTTTGATATAGCCAAATGCTCTCAGCACCTGAGCCATGGCAGTATCCATACCTGCACGCATATCCATCGGCTGGGTAGCAAGCCAGATTTCATCGATACGGATCATTTGATCAAGCCCTGAATTAAAGGCAGTAATTCCTTTGCCGATTCCACCGGCCAGTCGATCTCGATCATCTGATCCCGTGCGGAACCTTGTTCCTTATGCAATGGAATCCTGATATGAGCGACAGCATTCTTCTCTGGCACAGGTGGCGGAGGTGCTTCTTGTCTGACTGGAGTCGGGTGAAGAATGATGGGAAGAAAGTCGGTCTGTGGACTGGATGGGCTTTTTAATGCAGGGGGCATTGATCTGGACTGGCGAATCCATTTATGCAGCAGATTGGCATTGATCTGATGTTGCATTGCAACCTTAGCTACTGACGTATCTGGCTGCTGGCAAAGCTCGACCAGGTACTGTTTAAACTCAGCTGCGAAGATTCTGCGGGTTCTTTCTGTCGTTTGTTCAGTGTCTATAAAAGTGTCTAAGGCCATAAACATAATGTCCATTTAATAAATAATGGACACTATCGGGATATTGAGCAAATAAGAAAAGTGGGGTTCAGCGGACGCTTACCAATGACTTGAATAAAAAAATAACTCTATAATCTTAATGGTTAAGCATAGACACTAACTTAATAGCCTCTAATTTAAATTCATCTAGATCATGAATATCAGGGTTAGGTAGCCTAGGAAAAAGTGCTGTTAACACATATTCACTACTTAGCTCTAAGCCTCTTCTAGCTTATAAACATAATAGCTTAAATCAGAAACAATCAAGGGTAATTGAGCAAGTAAATCTTCGATGCTCTCTTCACTGTAAAAATCCTCCTCCCCCTCTGAACTTTCAATTTTTCCACTTGTAACATGAGCATGGTAGTAAAGCGTATTATTATCTATTTCTTCATCATCTATGGTGAGATTAACGAATAAGAAAGAATCATTATCTTCATATGCCACCCCTATCATGCATGCATTGAAATTCCTTAAAGCATTATTTTTATCAAAGATATATGAATAGCCACCAAAATTCTAGACACACATAACCATCTTTTGATGGGCCTTTTCATAATCTAATGGAGAACGCTGACCATTGGAACCATGCCTGCGTTTTGAATTGTAGAACATCTCAATATATTCAAAGATATCAGACCTAGCTTCAGTTCTTGATGCATATATTTTCTTTCTGATCCTCTCTCGTTTTAACAGTTGAAAAAAGCTCTCGGCAACAGCATTGTCATGGCAATTTCCTCGTCTACTCATACTGCTTTCAAGATTATGATGCTTGAGAAATGTCAGCCATTCATGACTGGTGTATTGGATGCCTTGGTCAGAATGGATCAGCACTTTGTTCTTTGGATTCCTTCGCCGCAAAGCCATCAGTAGTGCATCTAAAACTAGATCTGTTGTGATTCTAGATTTCATTGACCAGCCAACAACAAGACGTGAAAACAAGTCAATCACAACTGCAAGATATAACCATCCTTCATGAGTACGGACATAAGTGATGACAGTCACCCACATTTGATTGGGATGAGTTGGGTTAAACTGTCGGTCTAAAGTGTTTGCGGCAACGACAGCTGGAGTACCAGCGCGAGCTCTAGGTTTACGATAGCCACGCTGCGATTTGAGACCATTCGCCTTCATGAGTCGATGTACTCGATTGATTCCACAACTTTCGCCAACATCTTTCAAATCACAGTGAATCTTGCGATAGCCGTAAACTCCACCAGATTCCAGCCAGAATTGTTTAATCAATCCTGAAAGCTGTTGCCGTTTCTTGGCAGTTTTACTGGTAGGTTGCTTTAGCCATGCATAGTAACCACTGTGATGAACATCCAGAGCTGAACATAAACGACGGACAGGCCATATGTTCTGATTGTCCTGAATAAAGGCGTACCTCATTTGGACTGGCTTGCGAAGTACACCGCGGCCTTTTTTAGAATATCCCTTTCTTCAGTGACCCTTTGCAGCTCTTTTCTTAATTTCGCTAATTCTGTACTTGGATCACTAGATTCTATTGTTTTTGGTTGCTGTGGATCATAACGTTTAATCCAGGCATACAGACTATGAGTGGTGGTTCCTAAACGTGCAGCGACTTCAGCCACACTATGACCTTTCTCAGTGACTTGTTTTACTGCTTCAATTTTGAATTCTTCAGGGTATCGTTTACTGCTCATAAGCACCTCGTTAATTAGCCATTTTATCTAACTAAAGGGTGTCTACAAAATCGGTGGCTATTCACTTTATTATTTGACTACATTGCTAAGGTAGTAAGAGTTGTTGTGGTAGGTATTAAAAGATAACAGTAAGAGGTGAATAACCAGTAACCATTCCACAGGAGGAAATAAAACAGATATGCCAAGAGTAGTGAAACTAACGAACCTAAACAAGTATAGAGGATTTAAAGTAAACGATAGGTATACCTACGATAAATATCAACTAAATAAGATTGTAGATGCACTTGACTTTTATCATGAACTGTCAGTAAAAGACCTAGAATCAAACTACATGGTATTCGACATTACCGTAAACGTAGAAGACCATTATGTAACCTCAGAAGAATTAGATGATGTATTCTTTGATGTACGCTCACTACGATTTAATCCAAGTAAAATTAAAGAGAATGTCTTAACACCTGATAAATTTTATTTCAGATGGACACGAGAATATAAGAATGAGTACGGAGCAGGATTGCATTATCACTTCATGGTAATCGCTAGCAACATTAGCCGAAGTAAGGTTATGGAATTGTGTGATCAGATTAAAGAATTGGATGGAGTCCGTAGCGTTTACTGTGCTCCAAGACAAAATGCTGAGATACCATTCCATTATCTAAATCGGATTGGAGAGAATGGTTTAGATGATGCAGTTACACGGCATTGTTATCGAGACAAGTTAGATCAGAAGCTTGATGGTGATCTGAGAACCTTTGATGGTAGCAGGGTCTTGAAAGCACTTTTACCCAGTTCACCTCGTAGAAGACTATTCAGTTAGGAAAAATTGATGGTTGTACGTGAATTAAATTAAAGTTTTATACACGTATGGCAATCCTTTTGAAATATTAGACAAATATCAAATTCACTTATTGATCCAAATTTAGTGCTTCTAATGCAGCTACTGCTTCTGATGCAGCCTTTTCTACCTCTGCTACTGCTTCAGCTGCTTCTTCTTCTAATTCCATACGTGCCACTATAGATTCTCGAGTTGCACCTGTACTTTTAACCTCTGCATCAATTTTAGCATTTCTGTCCGCTGCTAATTTTGCTTCTGCTTCTATTATTATTTCTAAAGCTTTTGCTTCTGCCGCCAATTTTGAATTCGATTGGATATTTTCACCTGTACACTTTCTTTTAATTGAAAAGTATTCAACTATTTTTGTGTTTGAATGATTATTAAGCGAGTCGGTATCTGCCATAAAGTTAAGAAAATTGGAGATATGAGAACTCATATACGAATCCAAAGATTCTTTTGCAGGTTTTAAACAATCACTCACTTCTAATTCTGCTAACTCACGTTTAATATCTTGCAACTCGCTCACTGGCACTGCTAATGCTATACGTGCTGTAGATGATGCTAGAGTGTGAGCATCCTCCCAACGATTTTCAATTTTATTTAATTGGTCTACACCTGTATCTTGAGCTTCAAATGGGTTTTTACAACCGCTAAGTAATATTGCGAAAATGAAAATTGTTGGTACTAATTTATTCATCGATTATAAAAACTCTTGAAAAGAGTAATACTCTTTATTGTTTAATATTGATGAGAATTTTATAGTTTTTAATTAATCAAAGATAGAGATATAAGCGCATGAAATTAAAAAATATTTAGTCTTGGTGTTATACATATGCTTATAACGTTAGACCTTACTAAATTCTCTCATTTTAATTAAGCTCACAAGCCAATCATTGCACTATACCTCTAAAATAATAAAAATTACTTCCACATAGCATACTTTTAAATATTAGATTTTAACTAAATCATTAATTCAAATTAGACTTATTAAAATGAAGTTAACTGATAATTCTATTTTATAACCCCAAGCATAGACACCGTCAGAGAAAACCCAGTATTCAATACTGGGTTTTCGGTTTAACAAAATTAATTTAAACCTAATTTTTCAGCGACATAATCCGAATCTTTATCTCCACGTCCAGACAAGTTCACAACGATATTAATATCTTTAGACATTTTGGGCGCTTCACGAATCGCCCATGCGACTGCATGTGAACTTTCTAAAGCAGGGACAATCCCTTCAACACGTGACAAAGTCATAAACGCATCTAAGCAATCTTGATCTGAAGCTGTTGAATATTCCGCACGACCTAAATCTTTTAAGAAACTGTGCTGTGGACCTACACCTGGATAATCCAAACCTGATGCGATTGAATGCACAGGTAATGGCTCCCCGTTTTCATCTTCAAGTACATAACATGCCATACCGTGTAACTGGCTTGGCTTACCTAAGGTTAAAGTTGCGGAATGCATATCTGTATCTAGACCTAAACCTGCGGGCTCTACACCCACCAGTTTCACATTTGGTTCATTTAAAAATGCTGTAAAAGCGCCCATCGCATTTGAACCACCACCCACGCATGCAACAACATAATCTGGATGCTTATTGAAACGCTCTTCGGTTTGTACTTTAATTTCATCGCCAATGATCGCTTGGAAATCACGTACCATTTTTGGGAATGGATGAGGACCAACCACAGATCCAATCGCATAAATAAAGCTTTTCGGATCTTTTAAATATTCTTCAAATGCACTATCGACAGCATCTTTTAAGGTTGCTGTACCACGTGTTACAGCAATCAAATTTGCACCTAAGATTTTCATCTTAACCACATTCGGATGTTCTTTTTCAATGTCCACTTGCCCCATATGAATTTCACATGGAATACCGACAAGTGCGCATGCTGTTGCTAAAGCAACACCATGTTGACCTGCACCAGTTTCAGCAATGACTTTCTTTTTACCCATGTATTTAGCAAGCAAAGCTTCGCCTAAACAATGGTTAATTTTATGTGCACCGGTATGATTGAGGTCTTCACGTTTTAAATAAATTTGTGCCCCACCCAACTGCTCAGACAAACGCTTCGCATGATAGAGTGGACTTGGACGACCCACATAATTCGCGAACAAATCGGCTAATTCATTTTTAAACGCTGCTGTATGGCGAATTTCCTCGTATGCGACATTGATTTCATCCATCGCTGCTTTTAAATGTGGCGGAATAAATTGACCGCCATATGCTCCAAAGAAGCCTTCTTCATTTGGTAAAGCGATGCCATTGATTTGATGTTGCATTCCAATCCCCTACACAGAATTACGTCACTTACTTAATGCTGAATTTAAAACTAATTCAAGATTTACTGAGCATTTAATCGCTTATTTCAAATATTAAATAATTAAAAATTAACGAGATAAATATTTCGTCATATCCTCAATGCCTTTCAAGCTCATCGGATACATATGATCTTCAAAGATCTGCTTAATCCATCCAATGGTTTGCGTGTAATGCCAATACTTTTCTACTTCTGGATTCAGCCACGCGGTTTTTTCATAGTGCTGTCTTAAGCGTCGTAACCAAACCTCACCCGCTTCTTCGTTCATATACTCAACTGAACCACCTGCCGAACGCAACTCATAGGGTGCCATACTCGCATCGCCAACGACGATGACACGATAGTCTTTCCCATAAGTATTCAACAAATCTTGGGTATTCATTTTTGTGGATGACCGGCGATGGTTATCTTTCCAGACATAATCATACAGACAGTTATGGAAATAGAAATATTCAAGCGTTTTAAATTCAGTCTTGGCAGCGCTAAATAGTTTTTCACATTGGGCAATATGGGCATCCATAGAGCCACCTACATCAAACAACATCAACACTTTAATGCGGTTACGGCGTTCAGGTACCATTTGAACATCGAGAATACCCTGTTTAGCCGTCTCACGAATCGTTTGATTAATATCTAACTCTTCTTCAGCACCTTGACGCGCAAACTTACGTAAACGGCGTAATGCCATTTGCATTTGACGTGTACCTAAAATTTGATCATCGTCTAGATTTTGATATTTACGCTGTTCCCAAACTTTAACAGCCGATTTTTTACGTCCTGGCCCACCAATTCGAACCCCTTCAGGATGATCACCAAAAGCACCAAAAGGAGAAGTTCCTCCTGTGCCAATCATACGATTACCACCTTGATGCTTTTTGTGTTGTTCACGCAAACGCTCTTCGAGCATTTTCATCAATTCTTCTAAAGAGCCGGCTTTTTCAAGCGCCTCTCGCTGTTCAGGTGTTAAATGCTTTTCAAGTAATTCTAAATCCAGCCAATCTTTTGGAATTTGATGGAGCTTACCCATCAAATCATCTAGATCAAAAGTTTGTATACCTTCGAAATAATCTTTGATTGCACGGTCAAACTTATCAAAGAAACGCTCGTCTTTAACCATAATGGTTTTAACGAGTTGATAGAATTCGTCTTGATCTGCAAAGACCAGCCCTTGGCTAACTGCTTCATTTAAATCAATGAGTTCACGCGTCGTTACGGGAATCCCGTATTTTCGCAAGGTATAAAATAATCTTACGAACATGGGTGCTTACCTTCTAACGTCGTGCCATAAATGCAAGACGCTCAAGTAACTGCACATCCTGTTCATTTTTGATCAATGCACCGTACAGTGGTGGTATTGATTTTGACTTGTCGTGATTACGAAGCACATCTTCTGGCATGTCATCAGCCATAAGTAGACTCAGCCAATCAATCAACTCTGAGGTTGAAGGCGGTTTCTTTAAACCCGGTACTTGACGCAATTTAAAAAATACTTGTAATGCTTCATTGACCAAAGACGTTGAAATACGTGGAAAGTGGACGGCAATAATGTCTCTCATCGTTGCTTCATCTGGGAATTCAATATAATGAAAGAAACAACGGCGTAGGAATGCATCTGGCAATTCTTTTTCATTATTTGAAGTAATAATCACGATTGGACGTTGAGTCGCTGTAATGGTTTCTCCTGTTTCATAGACAAAAAATGACATTTTATCCAATTCATGAAGTAAATCATTTGGAAACTCAATGTCTGCCTTGTCGATTTCATCAATTAATAAAACACAACGCTCTTCACTGGTAAAAGCTTCCCACAATTTACCCGGCTTAATGTAATTTTTAATGTCGTAAACACGCTCATCCCCTAACTGGCTATCACGTAAACGTGAAACGGCATCATATTCGTACAAGCCTTGTTGTGCTTTGGTGGTCGATTTAATGTGCCATGTGATCAGTTTAAGTCCTAAACTCTGTGCAACCTGTTCTGCCAATAAGGTTTTACCTGTACCCGGTTCACCTTTAACCAATAAAGGTTTTTGAAGCGCACGTGCTGCTTTGACAGCAAGTTTAAGACTATCAGTCGCAATGTAATGATCTGTACCAGAAAATTGTTGAGCATCTGCAGACATGTTCTAACCTTATTTTTATTTAAAGTGGAGTCGAAATTTTGGATTGCGTGCTGGTTTGCACTGATTTTTTATTTGTGATGTATTTTGACCAAAAGAACCCAGCCACTAAACCAATCCCAACAACGAGTGTGATCAATGAGAGATTAGACCAGATCAAGGGTGAATCTTTGGTGAGTACACCAAAAATCAGACCAAAAATTGCAGGTGCGATAGCGGAGTTAGGTCCTTCGGAAACAGTCGGCGTTGCAAGGATTGCAAATACCAATACCCAAGTAATTCCGCCAAGTGGTGAAGGTAAACGCTTAGCAATGGAATACCAACACCACAGAATGATCAATGTACCAAGAACATAAACTGCGATGGCAATACTGTCTTCAGGAATTGAATCCAGCATTGATAAAAATTGAGCCCATATTCCTGGTTGATCTTCACGCACCGCGTAACCCCTCTGGTTCAACTGCATTCGGGTTAATTAACCCTTCTGGAGGCAGTTGGATATAAAATCCTTTGGTTTGAATAGAATCCATAACATGCATAACATTCGCACGTGCTAACTTCTTCTCTGCATGTAATTCAATCGACATCACAAAAGTTGCACGACCAAATGCCGACTTAAGCGCATCAGATAATACACCTAAAGGATCTGCTGGATTACCTTCATCATCAGAAGAATTTACACGAGCAACGTAAAGATACATTTCATCTTTTTTGCTTGATTTATAGATTTCACACCACATTTGTATACAACACCAATAAAACTCATTGCAAAGCATACAACAAAATAATCTCAGATACATTAGCGTTTGTTAACGCAACAGTCGTCTTGACTTAGCTACCACTTTGCTTGTTTATTATTTATACATAAAACAAATCGATTCGCGATCAACTTATAAATTATAACTTAGAACTTTTCTATTGATTTACACACTTTATTTATTAAATTCTCATGTCTAAATGATCTCAATCTTAGCATTGAGTCATGCAAATAATTTAAATCAATCCAAAGAATTTATACGACCATCTCATTTAAGTTTTTGAGATCCGATCTTAAATGCTCTCAATTGAGTAGGCATAAAACAGTGCTATGCCTACTAAGTCACTCACTATTTAATCATTTACTTTCATTTGCTTAGATAAATAGTCAACATCATCATTGAGCAAATGAATCAATGGTCTTGTAAGCATATCGTAGCGCCAACCGAGTAAATATGGAGGTAAGTCTTGTTCATCACCATGAAAAACCACATGCTGATATAAAGAACCCAGCCACTTTTTACGCATTAATACTTCTTTGGGAATATCGACCTCGCCCGCAATATTTTCGATTAACTCATCAACACTTTGCGTAATGCCCTGAGATGAATGACGAATTGGACGTGCGATTCGCAGTGGCCACTCATCTTGATCAGGTAACTCTTTGATAATGTCTAAAATAATTTTGCCGTATTCACGAACCACATTTGGACGAATATCTTTAATTTGCGACAATTGAAAAGTATTCTTTGGATTCTTTTCAACCAAATCAATCATCGTGGAGTTTTTGAGTATAAAACTACGTGGTTGATTTAGGGCCTTCACCATTTCTTCACGCCACACGCTAAGCAACTGAAGTTGCATCAATTGACGACGAGAATGACGATAATTCCCGACATCTAAATAGAGTTTAGATTTTGGTGTTTCGCTGGCAATATCTAAAGTTAAACTCGTACAGTCTTCTAACACGTTGTCATATAAACGCTTTTTAACTAGATCAGCTTTTAACTGATCTGCCAGTTGCATAATGTATAAAACATCATTAGCTGCATAACTTTTTTGTTCATCACTCAATGGACGAGCCAACCAATCTGAGCGTGTCTGCCCCTTATCTATATCAATATCTAAAATCTGTTTTAGCGCATTTTGATAACTGACTTGTAAACCATGGCCTAAAAAAGATAAAGCAACTTGAGTATCAAATACATTTTTAAGATGCTTCTTTTCTGAATAGTGATAGATGAGATCAATATCTTCGCCACAGGCATGAAATATATTTTGGTTGGCTTTAAAAATTTTAGCCCAAAATGAACTGAGATCTAATGTCGTTCCATCCAGCAAAAATACTTGACCATCAATATTAATTTGTAAAACACCTAATTTGGGCCATAAGGTATTTACTTTAATAAATTCAGTATCTAAACCATAGACTGAATTCTGATTCATCAGATCCAATACATTTTCAAGTTCGTTTTGTTGATGAATGAATTTAAACATAGTAGAACTGTCAAAAAATTACGCGAGTGTTACTCAATAGTTTAACCTAATAAATCTATTTTAAATATAAATGACGAGTTTAAAAATAGAGCAACCATATGTTTTTAATTAAAAAATTATTTATAAATATAAATATTTATACTTTATATAAATTAATTCAATAATTTTCAATAACCTACTACCACGCTGAACATCTTAACTTTAATCACCGATATTGCCATAGATAAATAAAATGAAAAGTAACCCACTTAGGATTTTTGTAATCAATTGCTAAAAAAAGCACGCTTGGTGCTTATTTCATTTGCATCCGGTTGTGTAAAGCTTGGCTGAGTGTATGGCTATCGACGTACTCAAGCTCTCCGCCTTGAGGTACACCTTGCGCAATTCGAGTCATTTTCAAGGGTAAATGACGCGTTGCTTCGACTAAATAATGAGCAGTGGCTTGCCCTTCTACCGTCGCGTTGGTTGCCAGCACCACTTCTTTGACTCGCCCATCAGATAAGCGCTGTACCAAAAATGGAATACCAACTTCTTCAGGACCAATACCATCCAAAGGTGATAAATGACCACCTAAAACGTGATATTTTCCTTTAAAGCTACCACTTTGCTCAATGGCCATCACATCAGCAGGTGATTCAACCACACAAAGTAAGGTTTCATCACGCTCGCTAGATAGGCAAATATTACACACTTCTTCTTCAGTCAATGAATGACATAAACTACATTCATGAATATAAGACGTTGCTTCATTTAATGCATGAGCCAAACCCATTGCACCTTGCTTATTTTTCATAATGAGATGCAATGCCATACGCTGAGCCGATTTCGGCCCAACGCTAGGTAGAATTCTCAATGCTTGAACAAGCTGATCAAAACGATCACTAAACATTGATTGATTCCTTAGAACATACCTGCTAGACCAGGTGGCAATCCCATACCTGTATTTGCAGATTTCATTCTTTCTTCTGAAACGACTTCTGCTTGACGAGCTGCATCATTCATGGCTGCTGCAATCAAGTCTTCAATCATATCTGGATCATCTTGAAGTAATTCAGGGCTAATTTCGATACGTTTAACCACGTTGCGACAAGTCATGGTTACTTTAACGAGACCACCACCTGCTTCTGCATGAACTTCAGTTTGAGCGAGTTCTTCTTTCGCCTTCTTTACATTCGCTTCCATGTCTTTTTGCATGCGCTGTGCTTGTTGCATCAACATATTAATGTTCATATCTTTCTCCGAACATAAATTTCAATTTAAAAATGTGAATAAACTATTTCAAACCCACTGATTGTTAGATCAGCTCTAAGCCACGTTGAATATCACCAATAATATCATCAATATCTTCTAAACCAACAGAGACACGAATTAAACCTTCACTAATCCCCGCAGCTTGCTTCGCTTCAGCGGACATTCTGCCATGAGAGGTCGTCGCAGGATGTGTAATGGTTGACTTTACGTCACCGAGATTACTGGTGATTGATAAAAAGCGGGTGTTATCAATGACTGTCCACGCGCCTTGACGCTCACCTTTGACCACAAATGAAACTACGCCACCGAAACCTGACTGTTGTTTTTTTGCCAGTTCATGACCGGGATGGTGCGGTAAACCTGCGTAATAGACTTTTTCAACCTTTGGATGCGCATCTAACCATTCAGCCAATTTCTGTGCACTTGCGCAATGCGCTTTCATACGCAAGCTGAGTGTCTCTAAACCTTTTAAGAAAATCCATGCATTGAATGGACTCAATGAATTACCCAGTGTACGAATCACACCTGTAATTTCTTCCATAAGTTTGGCACTACCAACAACTGCTCCACCCAAAGCACGGCCTTGACCATCAATATATTTCGTTGATGAATAAATCACCAGATCAGCACCAAATTGAATTGGGCGCTGAAGTACGGGTGTACAGAAGGTATTGTCTACCGCAAATAATGCACCATGTGCATGTGCAATATCAGCAATCGCTTGAATGTCACCCACTTGAGCCAATGGATTTGATGGGGTTTCAATAAAAAGTAATCGTGTCGTTGGACGAATTGCTTGTTTCCAAGCATCATGATCTTCTAAATCAACAAAACTAACATCAACGCCAAATTTGATCACGTATTTTTCAAATAACGAAAGAATTGAGCCAAACACCGCACGAGAACAAATCACATGATCGCCTGACTTTAAATAAGCCAAAGTGATTGCATGAACACCCGCCATACCTGAACTTGTTGCAACAGCAGCTTCAGCGCCATCCATCACAGCCAAACGCTTTTCAAAGGCTTGAACCGTTGGGTTGGTATAGCGTGAATAGGTATTTCCTTCGATTTCACCAGAGAATTTAGCAGCTGCATCAGCCGCGTTTTCACAAACAAATGATGAAGTTAAAAAAATTGGCTCACTATGCTCACCTTCGAAGGTACGGTTATGTCCAGTACGAATGGCTAAAGTATCAAGTTTATATTCAGTATCGTTTTGTTGGCTCATTACGATGAATCAGTCACATGACTGCCTTTGTTAATAATTGCCAACATTTTGAGCGTCTATAGTATTTAAGGTCAAGGTAAAATAAACAAATATCGCCTACACTTCGTACAAATCATATGATGATGAGACATTCACAGTTCATGCAACAGCTCAAAAAAACAATTGCAGACAAACAATACAAATTAAAAAATTTAGCAACCCGTATTTTTTATGGGAAGTCTTTGGTTTTGTCTCAAGCGACGCCCTATGATGTGATAGGTACTTATCAGCAAAGCGAAATTCGATATTATGCTGCGCCAAATAAAAAGTACCGTGAGCCATTGGTTTTTGTTGCTCCATTGGCAATCAAAATGGATATCTACGATTTATATCCCTATCGCTCTTTAATCAAATACTATGTTGATCAAGGTTTTGATGTTTATCTGATTGATTGGGGGAATTTTAGTTACCATGACCGTGATCTAAACTTTTTAAGCTTTATTGACCATGCCATCCCGAACTGTATTGAACAAATTGTGGCGCACTCGAAATCAGATCAAATCTCACTGCATGGCTGGAGTATGGCCGGTATTTTTGTTCTGCTCTACACTGCATTACGTCAAAATAATCATGTCAAAAATTTAATTGTATTAGGTAGTCCGATTGATAGCTTTGCATCCGGTGGTATCGGAAAACTATATAAAAAAGTGAATCAAATTTTGGAAAAAAACCGAGTCCTGCAACGTAAAATTTACAGTGGCAGTATTCCGAAACGCTTATTACATACACCCGGATTTTTAAATGCATTTGGATTTAAAATATTAGATCCAAAAGGCTGGTATGAAGGACATAAACAACTTTTGTTGAACCTAGATGATCAAAAACTTCTTCATGAACATGCCACCTTAGGCTATTTTCTAAATCATATGATTGATTATCCTGCTGGTATCAATCAAGACATGCTTTTTAATGTTTGGTTAAAAAACCCACTCAATCAAGGCTATATTCAATTAAGAGATAAAAAAATAGAATTAAAAAATATAGACTGTGCTCTGTTTGTTGGTGCGGGTCAGAGCGATCAAATGGTGACAGCAGATGCTGTTAGACCATTGACTAAATTGACAAATAGTCCAGATGTCACGTTTACTCTTATTCCCGGTGGGCATTTAGGCTTGATGTCGAGTCAAAAAAGTGCTGATGAATTTTGGCCAAAATTATCTCAATGGCTGGCTGAACGTTCAACATCTATTTAAATACTTAAAACCAATCAATACGAGTAAATCGAATGACAACAGTTGCATTTATTGGACTAGGCGCAATGGGCTATCGAATGGCAGCGCATTTACCTCAACAATTTGAGAATGTTCTGGTTTGGAATAGAAGTTTTGATAAAGCCAAGCAACATGCAACTGAATACGGTACTCAGGCTGTTGAACTAGAACAAGCGGTACAAGCTGATATTATTTTTTCATGTTTGCCAACCAGTGCCGAAGTAGATTCGATTTTGGATCAGGTTAATATCAAGTCAGGTTCAGTCTGGATTGACTGTACTAGTGGTGTTCCTGAAGCAGCTCGTTTACAAGCTGATAAACTTAAACTCAGAAATGTCGCTTTTTTAGATGCACCTGTCAGCGGTCAGACCATCGGTGCTGAAAATGCAACACTTACGTTTATGGTCGGTGGTGATGCAGAAGCATTTCAAAAAGCCTTACCCGCAATGCAAACATTAGGAAAACTAATTAAGCATGTTGGCCACTCAGGCTCTGGCTTTGCAGTTAAGGCCGTGAATAATATGATGCTCGCGGTTCATTTGTGTGCAGCCGCAGAAGGCTTTACAACGCTGAAAGCGCACGGCGTTAATCTGAATGAAGCATTAGATTGCATTAATGCATCCAGTGGTAAAAGTGGCGTCACTGAAAATGTACTTCCTCAACGCGTATTTAACCGAAGTTTCCCTCTCACTTTTGCTTTACCGCTTTTAGCCAAAGACACGGGTATTGCTGTTGACTTAGTCCGTGATGCCAATCTTTCAGCGCCCGTGATTGCTTTAACGCAAAGCTTAATTCAAGCTGCCAATGATTCATTAGAGGTAGACAGTGATTTTTCTGCTGCAGTAAAAATGTATGAATCATGGAGTAAAATTACTTTAGAATAATTTTTAGCCATTGAAATTGAACAGTCTGGTCATATAATGTAATCAAGTGACAATAATATATGTCCATTTGAGGGTTCTCATGAATAAATTATTCTTAGGTTTAGTTGCTGCATTTTTAATGTCAGCTGGGGTTTCTGCATTCGCTGATACAACCAAAGAATGTGAAAAAATCAAAGACGAATACAATATTATCTATGCAGCAAAAGGTTTTTGTTTCAAAGACCCTGATGCTAAAGCGAAATATGGTAACGAAAACTGCAATACCACGAAGCCAAAATTCTCCGAAAGAGAACAGCAAAAATTAGATGCAATTAAAGCTCGTCAAAAAGAATTGAATTGTAAATAATAGCGTTCAATTTATTCTATTATTCTAGCAAGGACCAGTTATGACTTACGATGATCAAAATATTTTTGCACGAATTATTCGCGGAGAGCTTCCTGCAATCAAAGTGTATGAAGATGATCGTGTTTTAGCATTCATGGATATTATGCCTCAGGCTGAAGGTCATACATTGGTCATCCCAAAATTTCCTGCTGTCACCCTCCTCGACCTTGATCCTGCAGAAGCTGCATATACCATTCAAGTTGTGCAAAAAGTTGCTAAAGCAATGAAAAAAGCATTAGATGTGAAAGGTATTGTGCTTATGCAACTCTCTGGTGCGTCTGCAGGTCAAACTGTTCCTCATGTGCATTTTCATTTGATTCCAAGTTCTGTTCATGAGCTCGGCAAACATGCAATGCAAATGGGTGATCAGGATAAAATTAAAGCGCTCGCTGAAAAGATTAAGTCAGCATTGTAATTTTTTCATGAAATAAAAATAACTGTATTTAATTAAAGGAGCTTAGGCTCCTTTTTTTGACCTTGAATATGACCATTTGCTTGTTTGAATATATTTTTAAGATTCAAATCAAAATATAGAAAATTTAATGGTTCTGAAATATTTCGTTAATATTAATGACTTATTTGTACACGATACTTAGCTCAACAACAGAACAGTAGTAACAAAAAGCTACTCAACATGATGATCAAGATACAGAATCTTGATTTTACGGAGCTAGGAATGAAAAAAACACTTTGCGCTTTAGCAGTTGGGGCAATGCTCATTACACCAGTAATCGCCAACGCAGCAGATGTAAAAATTTATGGTCGTGCGCATGTATCTTTAGATTATTTAGATGATGGTAAAGATTATAACGAAGTGGGTTTATCATCAAACTCTTCTCGCTTGGGTTTTAAAGTAGAACAAGAATTAGAAAATAACATGACCGTTTTCGGTCAAATAGAACAAGAGATTAATTTTGCAAGTGGTGGACAAAATTCAGGAGTTGACTTTGCTACTCGTGATACATTCGTAGGTTTAAAGGGTGATTTCGGTCAAACACGTGTTGGTCGTTTTGATAGCCCATTTAAAGCTGCACGCGGACCTGTCAATTTCTTTGGTGACCAAGTTGGCGATATTCGAAATGTAACTCGTGCTGGTGACCTACGTTTTGATGAACGTAATGAAAATACGATTGAATATAAATCACCAAAGTTCGGTAATGGATTTAATGTAATCGCTGCACTTTCACTACATGAAACAAATTCACCAGGCACCACTGAGACTGTAGTAGACACGAATACAGGTGAAGTAATTCAAACCAAAGGCGACTCTAAGAATAACAAAGCTTATGACTTAGCTTTAACGTACAAAGAAGGCCCTATTGATTTTGCTGCAGCGTACGAGCATTACGAAGAAGATGCAACTCGTGGTGAAAGAGATGGTTTCCGCTTAGCTGGCGCATACAAAGTTTTACCTGAACTCAATGTCGGTGCACTTTATCAATATACAACTCATGATAACGATGTGAAAAATCCTGATGCACAAGTATTCGGTGTAGCGGCAGACTATAAGTTTGCACCTAAAACATATGTCCGTGGTCAAGTGATGCATCGTGATGTAGATACTGAAGATGCAAATGCCACGCTTATTGCTGTAGGTCTTGAACATCGCTTAGATAAGGCTGTTAGAGTATACGGTAACATTGCGACAGTTCTTAACGACAAAAACTCAAGCCTCACCCCATGGGAACAAGCGCGTTCTAATAATGTAAAAGGCTTTAAAGGCGAAGATGCTTTAGGTTTATCTTTAGGTATGCGTTACGACTTCTAAATTTAAGTCTTTTTGAAAAGCAGTCATCACGGTGACTGCTTTTTTCTTGTCTATTTTAACCCGAATCGCGGATAAGGATTTTTCTTTAAAATCATAAGCTAAATGTAATTTTATGATTAT
>NZ_JCAKMZ010000043.1:18596-18820 GCF_059515865.1 Acinetobacter sp. CY73
TTTTTAGTGTTATCAGACCAAAGCATAGACTTTTTTATGCTCAAAATGATGGATAAGTCTCAAGATGAATGATCTCATTTCCTTAAGCAGGATTCGGGTTATTTTATGATTTTTTTTAAATTTTTAGATGGTTTCAATGTTGAATGTGTACTCTATTTTAAATAACCCGAATCGCGGATAAGAAATTGACTTGAAAAATAAGAGGACTAGAGCCATCAGTTGAG
>NZ_JCAKMZ010000044.1:0-18252 GCF_059515865.1 Acinetobacter sp. CY73
GGTAGTCAACATGACATTAAATTGGCAAGAAAAACGATTGCAAAATTCAAGCATTGTGAATATGTGGTTACTGATTTAGGGTATCATGGACTAGAGGAGCGTGGATTTAAGCTATTGACTCCTATTAAGAAAAAGAAGAATTCTGCCTTATCTGATATTGAGAAAAAGTACAATAAAATCATTGGAGAAATACGAATTGTGATTGAACACATCAATCGTCAATTAAAAACATTTAGAATATTGAGTGAACGCTACCGAAATAGACGCAAGCGATTCGGTTTACGCATTAGCTTAATCGCTGCACTGGTAAACCGGATAAACTTGCAATAATGACTTTCGCAAGAGGTCTAATTTATGATGAATACCTATATCCAATCTAATCCAGACGCTTTATGCTTTCCCTCATACAAATTAAAATCCAAAGAATTAAAAAGCATGCCTTTTACTCCGCTACATTTGGGAATTGGAACCAGCTTAAAAGCCGCTCAAAAAAATCACTTTAGTTTTATGGTCTTTGCGGGTACTCAAATTTTGATGGATATTGAGCCACTTATTGGCCTTATTTTAAAGTGGGATACTTTGCATCTGTATACGCATAATCTTTTAGGTGCACTAGTGATCGGCGGCGTTGCCGTTGTATTTGGGCGACCAATCAGCCAATTTATTTTGAAAAAATTAAGCTATAAACATTGGAAAATCACTTGGAAGGTTGCCATTTCAAGTGCTTTCCTAGGAAGCTTCAGTCATGTGCTGTTGGACGCGCTCATGCATCATGATATGTATCCATTTTTCCCATTCAGTATGCGCAATCCATTGCTTAATCTAGTAGATTACAATGTAGTTTTTTGGGGATGTATTTTATGTTTTTTGATTGGCGTTACCATTTCCATCGTAAGAATATTTCACGATAGAAGCCTAAAATTTTGAAGTTAAATCACTGATAAATATCGATCAAAAAAGACCGCTAACGCAGTCTTTTTTATATGAAGATAAATCGATCTAAAAATTAGACAGGATGTTTGTCTTGATGCAAGGCATCATGAATCGCTTCTACCAATTGCTGAGCAATTTCCTGTTTAGATGCTTTCTCTAAATCACGTTTTGGCATGTCATACTGATCTGCAAAGAAAACCGTCATGGCATTTTCATCGGATGCAAAGCCAATATCCGAGCGTGATACATCATTACACGCAATCATATCGAGCTTTTTATTGACGAGCTTACCTGCAGCATATTCTTCAACATTACGTGTTTCAGCAGCAAACCCGACCATAAATGGACGCTTTTCCTGTTGAGCAATCGTTGCCACAATATCTGGGTTTTTAACTAAAGAGACAGCAAGTTCATCGCCAGCTTTCTTAATCTTATGTTCTGCCACTTCAGCAACACGATAATCCGCCACTGCTGCCGTCGCGATGAAGACATCACAACCGTCTTTGAGCTGTTGCATACTTAAGTCAAGCATTTGCATCGCAGAAGACACATTTTTGCGTAATACGCCATTTGGCGTATCTAAACTCACAGGCCCTGCAATCAAGGTCACTTGCGCTCCTGCTGAATAACATGCAGCCGCTATCGAGAAACCCATCTTTCCTGTGCTGTGATTGGAAATATAACGGACTGGGTCAATGGCTTCACGCGTGGGTCCAGCCGTAATGGTGACTTTTTTACCTGCCAGCAAACCAAATTTTTCAGCGATTGCACGTTGTGCTTTATGAAAATATTCACGGACTTGCTTGGCTAAGTCTTCCGGTTCTGGCATACGTCCTAAACCAACATCACCACATGCTTGTGAACCTGCTTCAGGTAAAATCACATGCACCCCATCTTCAACCAAGGTATTCAAATTACGCTGTGTGGCTTTGGCTGCCCACATTTGTTGATTCATTGCGGGTGCAACCCAGACAGGCGCTTTGGTTGCTAAATATAAGGTACTGAGTAAATCATCGGCTAGACCACAAGCAAACTTGGCTAAAGTGTCACAGCTTGCTGGCGCAACCAAGACTAAATCTGCCCAACGTGCCAGTTCGATATGCCCCATACCTGCTTCAGCTTCGGTATCCAACAGCTCCGTATGGACAGGATTACCAGAGAGTGCTTGGAACGTTAAAGGCGTAATAAAAGCCTGTGCCCCATGAGTCATGACCACACGGACATTAAAGCCATAATCTTTTAAACGACGAACTAAAATTGCACTTTTATAAGCGGCGATGCCACCAGTGACAGCAAGAATAATATTTTTATTGGAAAATACACTGAGATCGAAACTCACGATCAGGCACCTTTCTATTGCAGTGGCGCTCACAATAGCATTAAATAATTGCGTTCCCAAGTCATCTGACTGGGTTAAATGCAAACTCATCTAAAATAAATCGAATTAAAACAGAGAATAATAATGAGTCAATCCATTAAACAGTGGCCTGAACAAGAACGTCCTAGAGAACGATTATTACAGCAAGGTGCAGAAAGTCTTTCCGATGCAGAGCTACTCGCCATTTTCCTTCGATCAGGTTCACAACAACATTCTGCTGTAGAATTATCTCGTTTACTTTTACAACATTTCGGCAGTTTAAATGCGGTATTTGATGCCACACTGACAGAGGTCAGCAAATTTCATGGCATTGGTAATACCAAATACTCTCAACTGATGGCGGTGAAAGAGCTCGGACGGCGATATTTGAAAAATCACCTTAATCAAGGTGCAGACTTAAGCCGTTCAGATTTGATTAAAGACTATCTTCGCTATGAGCTGTTGGGAGAACAACAAGAAGTCTTTGCTGTGTTGTGTTTAGATGCTCAGCTCAGAAAAATTAATTTTAAAAAACTGTTCTATGGTTCACTGAACTCTTGTTCTATTTCCATGAATCAATTGCTGCGACATGCCCTTCATCATCATGCGACAGCCATTGTGATTGCGCACAATCATCCGCATGGAACGGCGCAACCCTCAGTTGAAGACAAACAACTCACTCAAGAGATACAGCATGCTTGTGAGCTGTTAGAAATTAAGTTGATTGATCATCTGATCATTGCACCTGAGCAAAATTTTTCCTTTGCGGAGCATCGAATGCTAATGCCATCAAGTTTTTAACTTTTGGTATAAATACTAACAGTGGTCGCTAAATTTGGATTGACAAGTTTGATCGAAGTGTTGAAGATCATAAAAAAATTATAGACCTTATAAATCATGATTGTTCGCGATCAAAACGATACTTTAAAACTTTTATTTTCTTGGCGTGGCACGATTTTACCAAAAGTACTACCGCCATTGGGGCTGGTCATGTTGATTTCCGCAATTGTCGGCGGAATTGAATATATTGACCTGTATCGCTTTCCTGAAATTCCTCTCGTCGGCTTTACATTAATTGGCGTTGTGTTGTCTATCTTTTTAGGCTTTAAGAACACCGCCTGTTATGACCGCTGGTGGGAAGCACGTAAACTTTGGGGCATGCTGATCGCCAACGCTCGTCACTTTGACCGTGATTGTCGTATTCTACCTCAAGGGCGTCGTGAACGCGTGGTACAACACGTGATTGTCTTTGCCAATGTGTTACGTGATCGCCTACGTCATCAGACTGTGAGTCCTGATGCACTCCATCAAACCAGTGGATTAAGTCAACAAGCCTTAACGCAACTTTATCAACAAAATAACGCACCACAATACACGCTCAGTTTGATTCAATGGGAACTCATGCTCGCGCTGAAAGAAGGTGAAATTTCAGACATTATCTACACGCAAATGAATGCGCATGTGACTGAACTCAGTTTGGTACAAACAGGCTGTGATCGTATTGCGACCACGCCTTTACCATTTGCCTATTCTGTACTTCTGAACCGTACCGTTTATTTTTTCTGTTTCTTATTACCCTTTAGTTTAGGTTCAGTTTTGGGTCTGGCAACACCTTTATTGGTGGGAATCTTGGCCTATACCTTTTTAGGATTAGATGCTTTAAGTACGGAAATTGAAGAACCTTTTGGTACTCAAAGTAATGACTTACCGCTCGATTCAATGGTCCGTACCATTGAAATTGAACTGTTAGGCACTTTAGGTAAACCAACGCCACCACCGATTCAAGCCCAGGATCATAACTTGCTTTGATTTACGCGCTTCTCAATCCCCCTCTCGACTGGCTCTACTAGACGAGAGGGAAACTAGAGATTAGTTTTCATTAGACTTCTTTCATAACTCATTTTTTGAACACTAAAATTTAAGATAGAAGCTCACTCTCCTTTCAGGAGAGGGATTAAAGAGAGGTTATTTTATGTTTAAAAGCCCTCATCCTAACCTTCTCCCAGAGGGAGAAGGGACTTTCATTGCTCATTAAGATACGAGTCAATGATCATTTTTTGATTTTTGTAAGAACTGTATTTTAAAATGATTAAACAAAACTTTCCCAAATCCCCACTTGCCCTTCTTTAACTTTGGGAATATTGCCCAGTTTGATCCATGGCATATTATCGCCATGAAAATCACTTCCCACAGAGACCTTTAAATTAAACTGCTCAATCATTCGATCCACCATTTGGCGTGTTGATACAGGCTCAATTGCAGGTGGAAGTTCGATTGCATCACCTCCACATTGCGCGAATAATTCAATCAAATAGCGCACATTGGTTGCAGATAAATCATAGCGTGTTGGATGAGCCAAAACTGCATAGCCTTCGCTCTCATGAATCACCTGAATCGTTTCTTTCAAACCTAGGCCATCAAACTTGACATAGGCTTTTTTACCTTCTTTGATGTATTTATCAAAAGCTTGCTGAGGACGACTCACCACACCTTGAACCACCAATGATTTTGCAATATGAGTTCGAGTGACCCGATCCGCTTGACCATCCACTTGCGCAATGACATCAGGATAAATATCCATACCGATCAAAGGGATTAAAAGATCACAAATTTGCTTAGAACGTTCAGCGCGAATTCTTTTTTGTTCTTCTAAGACCTTAAGCAACGGCGCAGGATTTTGCATGTTTAATGCGACAATATGCACGCCATAACTTTTATGGGTCGAAGGTCTAGACCACTGACTTGATATTTCAACCCCTGAAATAATCTGAATTGGCTGATTTTTTGCAATATTTTCAGCCAGAATTAAGCCATCCATGCTATCGTGGTCAGTCAATGCAAGTGTATGAATGCCTTTTTCCAAAGCAGCATGCACCAGTAACTCTGGTGACAATGTCCCATCAGAAATATTGCTATGTGTGTGTAAATCTACGCCTTGCATCTTTTATACTACCCATTCACCTGAACAGAATAGATACTTTAACATGAAAGCACTTTTAGACTTTGTGCCACTCATAATTTTCTTTTGGTTATATAAAACTGTAGACCCTAAAGATACTGAACATCCATTATTACAACTCATCGGTTCTGCAGGTGGTGTAGATAACAATAATATTCTGGTGGCAACCACGGGACTCATCATTTCCATGTTGGTTGTTTACGGTGCTTTATTCGTTAGACAAAAATTTCACCTAGATAAACAGCAGTGGATTGTGTTGTTTATGACCGTGATTTTTGGTGGCATTACTTTAATGCTCAGCGATGACTTTTATATTCGCCTTAAAGCAGCGATTTTGAATTTTGTCTTTGCGGGTGCATTTATCCTTTCACCGTATATTGGTAAAGATAAAAAGCCACTCATTCAACGCCTATTTGGTCCAATTTTGAATCTGACAGCACAAGGTTGGAAAAAACTCAATTTGGCATGGGCACTGATGTTTGTGGGTATGGCTTCCTTGCATATTTTCTTTGCATTTATCTTTATGGACGGTAAATATTGGGGTGAATTTACAGCTTTTGGTGACATGATTGTGATGTTTTCATTTATCATTATCCAGTTTATTGTGTTGCGTAAATACTTTAAGTCAACTGAAGAATAAAACGCTTTAATCAAGGCTTAGCTTAAGAATAGAGAGATTAAATGGCTTTATTTGTTGTCACCTGTACCGATCGTGAAGGTACTGTAGAAAAACGTCTAGCTACTCGTCCTGAACATTTGGCTCGACTTGAAAAATTAGATGCGGAAGGGCGTGTCATTGTTGCAGGTGCGATGCCAATCGACCGTCAAAATCCACAAGCGGGTTTTTATGGAAGCACTTTAATTTTGGATTTCGACAGTCGTGAGGAACTTGATGCATGGTTAGCCGATGAACCGTTCTTAAGAGAAGGGATTTACGAAAATATTGATGTCAAACCTTTCAACAAAGCTCTACCTCGTGGAAACTAACATGCGTGTTTTCACTCAAGCGATCCTGTGTTTTTCCTTATTCAGTTCTACAGCATGGGCTGTTACTGAGATACCTGCTGTCACTACGACCCAGCAAGCAGCTGTTGCACCAGTCACTGAACCTGTAAGGGCGCAGAATGCCAATCCGACAGCAACATCACCGACTGCCCAAACCGCAACGACTGCTCAACCAGCAAAACCGCTGACTGCTGAACAAATTGCCAAACAAAAAGCAACAGCTGAGGCCAATGTTAAAGCGCTCGTCAAAAATCAAGCGACTCGTTTAGAGCAACTTGAAAAAGCCAATTTGGATGCTTTGACACAGAATCAAGAATTACAGCTTAAAAATGATAATTTGGGTGTTCAAGTTCAAGTGTTACAAAGTGAGCGGAGCGCACAAATGTTTTTATACGGCGCGGCAACCATTGCTGTTGGCATTTTTGTGGGTTTCTTGATCGCAAGTTATATTTATACCAAACGTCGTCGTCAGTGGTAATCCGCTGACAATATGCTTTTAAAGGTCAATTGCGTTGTCTAAAGCCATTCAAACTGCTGATCTCGATTGGCAATCTATCGATGGAATTGAAATTCCAGTCTCAAAAATTTTTGGTGATGTTTATTTCTCCAAAGACAATGGTCTACTCGAAACACGCCATGTTTTTATTAATGGTAATGACTTACCCGAACGTTTAGCTGACCTGAAAGGCTTTGAATATTTCTGTGTCGGTGAAACTGGCTTCGGGACAGGTTTAAACATCCTCGCTCTCTGGCAATTGTGGCAAGATGTTCGCCCAGATAATCACAGCCATTTACACGCCATCAGTGTTGAAAAATTTCCGCTGTCCAAAGATGATCTGATTCGTGCTTTAAATGCATGGCCTGAACTTGCACATTTATCTAAACAACTCATTGAGCAATATCCGCTTGCAATTGCAGGCTGTCATCGTATGTATTTCCCTAATGAGCGTTTTAGCATTGATTTATGGTTAGGTGATGCACACGATGTTTTTCCAAACATGCTGAGGACCTCCCCTGTCAATGCATGGTTTCTCGATGGCTTTGCACCTGCGTGTAATCCTGATATGTGGGAAGAAAATGTCCTCAAGCATATTGTTCGCTTATCTGACATTGGAACCACATTTGCATCCTTTAGTGTGGCTGGAGTACTCAAGCGAGGCTTAAAACAACACGGGATCAGCATTTCACGTCCACGCGGTTTTAAACATAAACGTGAAATGTTAAAAGGCATTTGGTTAGGTTCTCGTCATGATCCAGTAATCGAATCCGATCAACGTGCACCTGATATATTAAGCATCGAAGAAGATGCGCAAGATCCTCCACTAAGATGCATTAAACTAAGTGATACATATCAACAGCGCCAGATTGGCATTATTGGCGCAGGAATCGCAGGTTTAAGCTGTGCCTACGCATTTGCACAGCGCGGTCATCAAGTACACATATTCGACCAGTCAGCGCCTTTAGCAGGTGGATCGGGTAACCCTCTTGCATTGTTGAACCCAAAACTTTGCCCGATCGAGCAAAGTGCTGCACATTTAATGACTTTAAGTTGGCAACATGCCATTCGTCATTATCAAAAATTCAATGCGTTTCAAGCGATTGCTGTTCAACAAATTGCTCAAAAAAATCCACAAGAATTACTGCGTTTAAAACAACAGTATCCTGAACACGTTTTAACGATTCAAAACGCTACGGGTTCTGCGTTAGAAACCACTTTTGACAGTTTGAATTTAAATATTGCAGGTGTGATACAACCCAAAGTATTTGCTGAAGAGGTTTTAACACATCCCAACATTCAATTTATTCAAGCTCAAGTTACAGCGTTGGAAACACTTGATAATCATTCTGTTCAATTGATTTCAGAGACTGAGATTGAGCAACATTTTGATCATATCATCGTCTGTTGCGCACGAGATTCAAAACAATTCTTTGAAGAATTTCCAGTATTAAAACCCATTCGTGGACAAGTCAGTTGGTTGAATAATTCCAAGCATGTTTTAGATCGAGAACAAGCCTATAGCTATGGTGGTTATTGCATGCAATTGGATGCAGAGCAATTGATTCTAGGTGCATCTTTTCATCCTGATCGTGAAGATACTGAAATCCAAGCTGAAGATCATCAACACAATTTAGATTTACTGGCAGACGTATTTCCAAAATATGCTGAAAAATTAGTCTCGATCGATCAATGGCAAGGTCGTGCTTCTGTTCGAGCACAAAGTCTAGATTACTTCCCTCTGCTTGGGAAAGTTCAAGATCATCGCGAAATTTATACATTTTCAGGATTAGGGTCGAAAGGTTTTTTATATGCACCACTATGTAGTGAAGTGCTGGTGGCGGAAGTATTAAATCAGACCTGTCCAATTCCAACAGCGTTATATCAAAAACTGACCCCTAAACGCTTTCAGAAAAAAGTGAAGAGTAAAAAGCCATACTACAAACCTTCAAAGAATGATGAAGCCTAACTTTCCCTCCCACAAAGTTCCATTTTCAGATGTTGATTATCACCAAAACTAAAAAAGCGACAATATGGATCTTCATTACTTCTTATTGAATCAATAGGAACTTGCCACCAATACCAGCTAAAATCAAAAATAATAAATTGCCCAACAAATGCCAATAAATAAAAACCACAAAAGAAGAATAGGACTAAAAAAACCACAGGGTGAAGAAAAAATACCTTGAGCCGACTGTATTTCAACAAACAAAAAATGCCGATTGCGCAAATGACAATATTAAAAATATAAGGAAAGAAATAGAGCTGAAAATGGTTAATAATTGATGCAGAACCCCAAGTCCAAATAAATTGATAACGATTTTCTGCATCGTAAACACTAACAAGATGAAAATAACTGACAATAAATAACGATAGCCACAACACCAAGAACAACTCTAAACAATTTTTATCCATTCATTAATTTTCATTATGGTTATTCAATGTTGACTTTGTTATTAAATTATTTTTGATTTCTTTTCGATTTGATATTCATTTTTATTTACAAAAAAGCGCCTTACGGCGCTTCATTTTTTATGAGCCCTGTTCTAAAGGAATGCCTGCATCACGAACTGCACGCGTCCCTCCCATCAGAACCACATAATCTCTTGAGCTATCAAAGCCTTCTAGCTTTTCTGCTGCACGAGGTGCTTTACTTCCACCACCACATAAAATAAATATCGACTGATCCGAGTCCACTTGAGTCAAGCTTTGTTCGGTCAAACTATCAATCGGTTTGTTTACTGCCCCTTTGATATGACCTTCAGCATAAGCTTGTGTATCACGAACATCCCAGATTACTGCATTTTCTGGGAACTCAAATGTTGTAATTTCTATTTTACGGATCATTGCGCACTCCTTTGATGTAAACAACACTTGGCAAATGAAGAAAACATCCCTAGCATCTCAGATATTCTTTCCCTTTGTAAAGGTCTAAACTATGCCTTCTTTCGATATTGTTTCAGAATTAGAGATTTTTGAAGTAAATCATGCAGTTCAAAACACTGAAAAGGAAATTGCAACACGTTTTGATTTCCGTGGTCAAGATGTCAAAATTGAACTCAGTGAAAAAAACAAAGAGATTAAAATCTCGACTGAAAGTGATTTCCAGTGTGAACAAGTTTATACCATGCTTGAAAATCACTTTTTCAAACGTAAAGTCGATATTCAAGCCCTTGATCCACAGAAAATGACGGCTTCAGGTAAAAATGTGATTCAAATCATCAAACTAAAAGATGGACTTGACTCTGATACTGCAAAAAAAATTAATAAAGCCATTAAAGAAAGTGGCATCAAAGCGCAATCTTCTATTCAAGGCGATAAGATTCGTGTAACAGATAAAAAACGCGATACATTACAACAAATTATGGCGTTTTTAAAAGAACAACAATTCGGTGTTCCATTACAATTTAATAACTTTAAGGACTAATCACCCTTAAATACCCATCATAGGAAAGGATTATGGCTCAAGGCAATCGTTTATCTAAACTGGTAAAAACGACCTCTAAATTTCCGCAAGGAATTCGAAGTATGTTGTGGAGTAAAGCTTTTGGTCGTGTCGTTCCTATGGTGGGTTCTGCCAAACTACGCTATCTAGAAGTCACCCACTCCAAGGTCGTGGTTAAAATAGAAAATCATAAAGCCATGCAAAACCATATTGGTCAAGTACATGCCTGTGCGATGGCATTGATCGCAGAAACCGCAACTGGCTTTGTCACAGGCATGAATGTCCCTGACAGTTCAATCGTCCTGATCAAATCGCTAAAAGTGGATTTCAAACGTCCCAGTCAAGGTGCGATGACTGCAACAGCGACACTCACAGAAGAACAGCAAAGACTCATGCAGCAATCTGAAAAAGGTGAAACACTGGTTCAAGTCACTGTGACAGATCAATCTGGACAAGAACCAATTCAATGTGAAATATTGTGGGCTTGGGTATCCAAAGCTCAACTGAAAAATAAATCATAAAAAGTCAATAAATATAATTAAAACTTACCTTTAGGTAAGTTTTAATTTAACCATATTACAAAAAATTCCACACACTTCTACACTATATCAATAGACCCCAACTCACCCAAGATCATGATTCACTATTTAATATTGATGATTCGATCTGAGGTTAAAATGAAAAAAATAATTCTTCCGCTCCTTGTTCTTTCATGCGTTGGACATGTTTATGCCCAATCCCCGACCAGCTCTTCAGAAAAAAAACACCAGATTCAACATATTCAATCTGAACTTGAATTAGCCGAGAAAAATAAAAAAATTGTGACTGATTTTTATCAGGGTGTTTTTATAAAACATCAGGTCAAAGCGTATTCTGATCAATATATTGGTAACCGTTACATTCAACACAACCCACACGTACCCAATGGTAAAGCGCCCTTTGTAAATTATTTTACGCAATATTTTAAAGAAAACCCTCAAGCCAAAAACACCATTAAGTCAGTCATTGCCGAAGGTGATCGCGTAATGCTTCATGTCCATTCAACACAGAATGACCAAGATCGTGGCACTGCAATTATTGATATTTTTAGAGTAGAAAATGGAAAAATCGTCGAGCATTGGGATGTCCAACAGGATATTCCTGAAAAATCAGCCAATTCAAATACGATGTTCTAGGTATGAGCTGATTCAATTGATTTAAGCATTTAATGCATGCATTAAAAAACCAACATTATCCGAGAATCATGTTGGTTTTTATAAACCTATCTACCGCTTGAAATCACTCAACTTTTTAAGTCTTAAGCTGTTTGTGACTCAAGAAAACTTTGCTTAACATCTTCAGGAATTTGACGTTTGCCCCCTTTGACATCCACAGCAACAAAGGTAAAGACCCCTTCTGTCACGCGTTTCGCTTCACGTGAACTATCATGACTGTCCCACACTTCAATTTGCATTTGAATAGAAGTGTTTCCTACCTTTAAAATTTTGGTATAGCAAGTAATCACGTCTCCTACTTTAACAGGGACTAAAAAGGTCATTTCATTAATAGAAATCGTTGCACAGCGCCCTTTACTAAAACGCTCAGCGTGAATTGCGCCTGCCAAATCCATTTGTGAAACAATCCACCCCCCAAATACATCACCGCTCCAGTTTGTATCGGCTGGCATTGCGATGGTTTGTAGAGAAAGGATACCTTCTGGTTTTACATGAGATTCAGACACGCGAACTCCAAGTTAAAATGATGAATGAAATGCTTTTAACTGCTGATCAAGCCATTCTTGTAGCTGATTGGCACGTAGCGCACCGCTTATTCTAGCAATTTCTGTGGTTTTATTCATTAAAACCAAGGTGGGAATACTACGTACATTAAACGCACTACTCAATCGTGGATTGGCTTCTGTGTCAATCTTAGCAAAGACCACTTGAGGATTCGTTTTAGCCACTTCAGCAAAATGTGGTGCCATCATTTTGCAAGGTCCACACCACTCCGCCCAGAGATCAACCAAGATGGGTAAATCGCTGTTACTTACAAAGTTACTAAAATTTTGCTCATTCAGGTCAATTGGCTTCAAGGGAATCAGAGATTGATGACATTGACCACATGCAGGTTGTGAACTCAACTTTTCTTCTGGGACACGATTTTTCGCACCACATTCAGGACACACAATAATCATTCGTTCACTCCAGTATTTGTTCTAAAAAAGATAATTGCGTCGAAATTGCTTTTTCCAACCATGGTCAATCATAAATATCAAAATGAGCTATTTCCCACTCATGATACTGAACAGTTGAAGCCATATTTGTAGCTGCTTGTTGACTGGCTGAAATAGCTGTTTAATGAACACTATTCCTAGATTTTATCAACACTAGCATTCACTTTTTAAAATATAAGCAGTGAGATGAAATCTAAAATCTCAATAAAGTACTCATATCACTGTATAAGCATGCCTATGCAGCCCATTTCATGCATATTTTTTATGTATTTTCTTTAATTTTATAAGCAGTATATCAACCTCAATATATGCTTGATGCTATGATATTCACAATAATCTTTTATGTACTTTGGGAGTGACAAGATGAGTGAAAATGTCGGCTTTGCAGGTCAAATCAGCCCTGAACAACTATCTCAAGTTGTCGAAAAAGGATTCAAATCTGTTATTAACAATCGTCCAGATATGGAAGGTGGTCCTTCTCAACCGACCAGTGCTCAAATTGAAGAAGCAGCACGTGAAAATAATTTAGATTATGTTTTCCAGCCTGTTGTCGCTGGTCAAATTACTGAATTCGACGTCCGTACATTCGCAAATCACTATAATGAATTACCCAAACCAGTATTAATGTTTTGTCGTACAGGCAATCGTTCAAACAATTTATATCAACTTGCAAAACAAATGGACTTGCTTGATGACTAAGCGGGTTTTTCAAGTCATTTTATTGAGCTTAATCTGTACGATTCCCCCTGTTACATTTGCGAATGAAAGTGCTTTAAGCCAAGCTCTGAATGAAAATGTGAGCGTTACAGGACAAATGACTACTGAGAAATTTCAAAAGTTGCTCCAGCAAGGTTTTAAATCTGTCATCGTTAACCGACCTGATCAAGAAGTTGGCAACATGACATCCGCTTCGGAGTTAAGAAATCTTGCTGAACAGTCCAAGCTCAGCTTGATTTATCAGCCTGTCCTAAGCGGTCGAATTTCTCAGCAAGATGTTCATGAATTTGCAAAGTATTACAATAGCTTACCAAAACCTATACTTTTGGTATGCAAATCAGGAAGTCGTTCTAAGGTATTATTTAATCGAGCTCAATCTTTAGGTTTGATTAATGAATAAAATCTTACTCATCATTCTATGTACATTTCTATTGGCGAGTTGTAGTTCCATGAATGTTCGACCTACAGTAGGTGTATCGGTTGGTAGTGCGTTATAACCTTATAAGAATTAAATAAAGATGAATAATGGCGCTATATGCGCCATTATTATTGTGATATCTTTACAGAAATCTAACAAACTATATAAGTAAAATTTGAGGGGATTATGAAGTACATATCAAGTGTTTTAACTTTATCATTAGTTAGCTTGTTGTCAGCTTGCGGTGGTGGGGATAGTAATTATTCTGTCCATACGTCAGATATTGGTTTTAGTGATGAATCTAATTCCAATAATCAAAATAATACGAATCAAGATAAAGAAACACAGGATAAAGCTTTTTTTGAAAAGCATATCAATCAAGAAGGAAGTATCTTATTTGGTTTACTTGACAGAAATGATCCTGCTACCCCTAAAGGCTTTATTGACCACGGTCTAGATACATTTGGGAATGGTGTACTTAATCTGGCAATTAAAGTTCATCAAGAGTTTTCTCCAACCTCTCATCTTTTCACTTACTATAAAGATTGTCATCCGAATAAAGAAGAAACTCCAGATAATCAGTCATCTGGCTCAGAACCGATACCATCTGTACCTGAACAAGAACTTCCGACTTTAGGTTGTTACGTTATTAGTGGAAATAACATTAGTACACTATTAGCCAACGATAAAAATTATAATGATTGGTCATTTATAGTAACTAAAGATGACTTAAACAATTTACAACCTAAAGAAATGCTAAGCTCTTATATTGGTCAGACCTCTGTCATCATTTATGAAAATCAAAATCTAGACAAGAAATTTAACAATATTGTCGTCACAGGTAAATTTAGTTATCCTTACATGCAATCTTGGGGCTTAACGCAACAAAAACAAATTAGATTTGTTAGTATTCCTGATGCTGATGGCTCCAATGGTGGATTCAATATTTATAATGACCCAACATCTAATGATGGAAAACTTTATGTTATTCAAGCAGATTCAAGCTACTCTGTCTTAACGAATGACAATCCTAATACCCCAAATATTGAACCTGTAACTTTAACAGTACACTCAACGCCTGGTGAGTTAATTTCGAGTTTCAGAATTCGAAATGATGGCACGCAAATTCTTTCTTTACCCAATGTATCTGCTATTTCTGGCCAACGTTTAGAAAATGAAAACCCTTCAAAAAATAGTAAAAGCATTAATGGCAGTATTTATATAGAAGGTATAAATGTTTTTAACTTCCTTCAATCAACTTCTGGATCTACTATTAAGTACAATCACAAATTGAATTTAACTGCCGATGAAAAAACTGTCGAAGCTACCGTAAGTGGTACTACAGCTATTAAATAGTTTTAATAAACCAAAGCCCTCTAGATTGAGGGCTTTTTTTATGTCAAATTGAATCAAACACACATATAAGACGATTTATGTACGACATTATCATTATTGGTGCTGGTACAGCTGGTATTTCAGCTTATAAAGAAGCCATTAAACATACTCAAAACATCCTAATCATCAATGATGGCCCCTGGGATACCACCTGTGCACGTGTAGGATGTATGCCAAGCAAGGTCTTGATTGCTGCTGCAAATCGAATGCATGATATTAACAGTGCTCATCTTGTCGGACTTTCTGTGCACTCTACGATAGACACATCTGCAATCATGAGCCATGTACGTCAATTAAGAGATCGCTTCACCAAAGCAACGCTTAAAGATGTCGATTCATGGGATGTAAAACACAAAATTTCTGGCAAAGCATCATTTGTTAATTCAAATACTGTCCAAGTCAATCAGCAGACGTATCAAGCTAAAAGTTTTATTCTTGCCGTTGGTTCAACACCCAATATTAATCAAGAATGGAAAGATGAACTTGGTGATTTACTCATCACTTCTGATCAAGTCTTTGAACTTGAAATGCTACCTAAACGACTCGCTGTGCTTGGAAGTGGAGTCATCGCGATTGAACTTGCTCAAGCAATGCAACGTCTTGATGTTGCAACAACAGTGTTTGCTCGAAGTAAAAAAGTTGGATCGCTCTCCAGTCCTGACTTACAAACGCTTGCCCAAGAACTAATCAGCGAAGAATTGGATATAAAATACAAAATTCTTCCTGATCAGCTCAAAAGGGTAGGACAAAAAGTTGTGGTTCATTTTAATGAACATGACGAAGCCAAACAGATTGAAGTGGATTATGTACTGAATGCAACAGGTAGAACTTCATTGCTAGGTACTTTAGATTTAAACAAAATAGATGCGCAGTTTAATGATTTAAAAAATTTACCAGTAAATCCAATATCGAAACAACTTGGCAATTTTCCGATATTTGTCACCGGTGATGCTTATAGCACAACGCCTATCCAGCATGAAGCAGCACATGAAGGACGAAAAGCTGTTCATAATTGTTTGAATTTCCCAGAAATTGCTCCAATCAAAACATTAGTCCCACTAGGTATTATGTTTAGCTCACCAGAAATGGCCGGCGTTGGTAAGACTCATCAATGGCTCACAGAACATAACATCAAATTTACCATTGGCTTTGCATCTTATGAAAAGCAAGGACGAGCGATCGTCAATGGTAAAAATAAAGGTGCAATTGAAGTCTATGTAGATTCTCAAAGCAAAAAACTATTAGGTGCAGAGCTTTTAGTCATAGGTGCTGAGCATCTAGCACATCTATTGGCTTGGGTGATCGCTCAAGAACTTACAATAGACGAAATTTTAGATAATCCCTTTTACCATCCAACCATTGAAGAAGGTTTAAGAACAGCACTTAAACATGCGCGTCGACAATTGGCAAAATGAATATATCAATCTCGCTCCTTTAAAACGCTTGCTAAACGTTTCGTATGAGCAATAACACGTTCGAGCCAACGCTGTGCTGCCAAAATTTCTACATTTTTGGCAGCTGAAAGTTGTTGTTTTTGAGCAGTCAATATTATTTCACCACGATAATCTTCTCGATTATCATCAGACCACTGTTTTAAATCCGATAACTCGTGGTAAAAATTTTGAATGTTTGAAAGATTATTCTCTTTGAAAAGCTGAATACTATAGCGATCCAATATTGCAATATAATCCAATGCCAATTGATAGATTTTAGGGTGATTTTGAAGAATTATTGCGCTGTTTAACTGCTCTAAATCACTGCGGAATACGCGTACATAGACAACTAAGCGTGAAAGATATATCAGTTTTTTATGATCATGTTCAGACTCAGGTAGAACGATATTATCTAAATATCTATTTAATTCATTCAAAAGATCATCAAATTCAATTAGCTTTTGCTTAGTGACTAATTCTTTATATTCTATAGCTTTTTTTATAGACTCTAGCTGAATATACAAATATTGATAGATCACCTGTTGTGCATTTTGTATTGCAATAGCAGGAATAGCCAGACTCACTTGATCCAATTGATGCACTAATGTCATCTGTCGTTCTGGAATGATTTTGATTAATAGTAATTCGAATTGTTTCAAAACTGGAATAAAGAAAAATGCACCTAAAATACTGAATACGGTATGAAAGCTCGCTACGATAAGTACATCATCTAAATCGCTAAACCACAACCAATGACGTTCTAGATACTCAAAGACAGGGATCAGAAAACTAAAGGCCAATACAGCACTAACCAAATTAAAGATCACATGCACGGCCGCAGTACGTTGTGCAGCAATACTTGAACCTATTGCTGCTAGTATTGCAGTTGCAACAGTACCAATATTTTGTCCAATAACCAATAATAATGCTTGTTCAAGCTGAATAGTATCGCTTGCTAAAGCTGCTAATGTGACAGTGATTGCTGCACTTGATGACTGTAGTAACACTGTCATGGCAAGTCCAATAAAAATTAACAGTATCTTGGAGAGAAAATCTTTGGTGGTAAAAATAGATAAATCTACTTTACCTGCTATGTCTGACATGGCCAGTTGTAATTGATCTATACCAAAGAAAATTAACCCAAATCCTGCAAGACATAATCCAATTAAAGCAATTCGTCCGCGTGTTAATAGTTTTAAAATTGCACCGATAGCAATTAAGGGTAAAGCAAAATTTGTAATTGAAAATTTTACACCTAATAAAGCGACTAACCAACCTGTACTGGTCGTACCAATATTAGCTCCAATGATTACCCCCATAGACTGATTAAATGTAAGTACTCCTGCACTTACGAATCCGATAGTCGCTAAAGTAGTCGCTGTTGAAGATTGTAGAATTAAAGTGAATCCAATCCCTCAAAATAAGGCCTTATAAACGGATCCCGTAAAACGCACTAACCAAAGGCGTAAAGTTTCACCTGCCAAATCTTTAATACTGTCAGTTAACAGACTCATTCCCAGCAAAAAAAGCCCAATACCACCTGCAAGCTGTACTAGCACGCCAACCACTTAGTACCTATTTATTAGGTTAAATTTCATTAATTTAAGCATATTTCCTTTATTTTTATAAGGATTATTTTTTTTGATGATTTAAGACACTTCTTCAGCACCTTTCAGCTCTGAGTGTTACTTCACGTAATTTTTAGAATGCTTTAAACATAAAAAAACACCCCCTGCACGAGTCAGGGGGTGTTTAGAATAATGAGCTGGCGATGACTTACTCTCACATGGGTAACCCCACACTACCATCAGCGCAAAGAGGTTTCACTTCTGAGTTCGGGAAGGGATCAGGTGGTTCACTCTTGCTATTGTCGCCAGCACAA
>NZ_JCAKMZ010000045.1:0-16322 GCF_059515865.1 Acinetobacter sp. CY73
TCTACAGCAGAAAATAATCAATCTAAAATTCTAGATAACCGTGTGAAGCATCTTGAGCAAGCACATCAAACTGTAGATTATGAGTATGATGACTTAGGTCGTGTGACACAAAAGCGTATTCACATCAAAGATAAGAATGCGTTTGGGCATATCCACCAACAACTGAGTGGCAATCACTTACTCAATCAATTTACGACACGACAAATAGATTTGGAGTGGGATGAGCAAAATCAGCTCAAAGCCTCAACCTCGACGAAGCCTGATGGGCGTGGTGGGCAAGAGATTATACAAACTCAGTACTGTTATGATCCATTTGGTCGACGGATAGCGAAACAGAGTCAAACCTATAAAAAAGAAATCATTACACAGCAAATTCAAGCCAAAATACAGCGCGAAAAAGCTAACTCTCAAAACTCAGAACATATAGTGAATCATCAACTGGGTTCATCCCTGAACTTAAGTTTGGGGGGATCTACACAATTAGCTGGATCTTCAAACTTAAATACCAGTCGATCTAAGATTATTCGACCGGCCAAAACGATACAAACTGAATCCACTCATTTGGTTCAAAAACAAGCCGTATGGAATGTGTGGGATGGCAATCGAATATTGCAAGATCACAATGGTAAGCATGTATTCACTACAGTTTATGAAGCTGATGCATTTGTACCGCTTGCACGTTTGGTATGGCTAGAAGATAAACTGACCCAAGCAGCTAATGATGAAGCCCCAAATCATGCAAAAATAGAAAAGTTGGATCAGTTAAAGCAAGCTGCTTTACAGAATATAGGAGAACTTGAAGGCTTAGATGAAAGTCAGACTGTACCTCCTGTTGCCAATGATGAGCCAGCAAAGCATTCCAAGCATCAAACTTACTGGTTTCAGAATGATCATCTCGGTACGCCAAGGGAACTGACTTCAAATCATGGTGATATTGCATGGGAGGCGGTATATCAAGCTTGGGGGAATACGGTTAGCGTTGAGTGGCAAGAGGTTGCACAAGTTCAAGAGTTAAATCCAATTCAGTTGAATGCTACTGAGCAACGTTATTTACTACAACCGCATCGTTTTCAGGGGCAGATTTATGATGTTGAGACAGGTTTACACTACAACCGTTTCCGATATTATGACCCTGATGTTGGGCGGTTTATTAGCCATGATCCTATAAACTTAAACGGCGGAAATAATCACTATCAATATGCATTAAATCCTATAGATTCGATTGATTTATTTGGATGGATGGCTCATTCTTATTTGAATGTAGACCCTACTAAGGTTATTAGACAAGTTACAATTCAAATGCAAGGAACTAGAGGGTTAGATTTCCATAAAGCTAATGAATGTGCAGGAATCAAAAGCGGTGCTGGAAATTTTAGTCAGAAAGCACATAAGGAGAAACATAATCAAAACGATGATGATAAGTTGGTTTGGCATCACGCTGATTATGATAAGACTAATAATACAGTAGTAATGCAGTTGATTAAGGTTAAAGATCATAAAAGCACCCATAAAGGCGCTGTTCAAGATTTCAAAGATGCGCATGGTGTTGGATATGATAATAGTAAATCTATAAAGAAAGCTAAAGAATTAAACTCATGTCCAGAATTGGATTGTCAAGTAAATAAATAGGATGTCATTGAATGAATACTAGTGAATTAAATTTTGATAAAGATGGTTTAATCTATGATGTAAAGATAAAGGAACAAGAAGAAATGATTATGTTGTCTTTGTCCTATGATTTAGATATCACATTAGTAAAGAATAATAGTGAAAACATTGTAAATTTTATTAATAATTCACAAATTTGGTACGATAAGGTTAAGGAACTAATTTATGAAAAAACTAAAGACAATAATGCTTATTTAACAATAGTGTATATCCTTGAATTAGGTCAAAACTCTGTTTTTGGTTTATCTTTTGAATCGGATTTTGATTCTGAACATGGAATAGGCTTAAAAATATCTGATGGAAGTTACGAGATTTTGGATTTTGGACAAGCCGATGTGGCATTTTGCTAAAATTTTAAGAAATTATTAGTAAAGACTAAGCATTGCTCAGTCTATAATTTAAATATACATTATCTGAAATGTCAATTTTTTCTAAATTAAAGAAATCCGAAGTTAAACAGCATTATTTAGTGTTGATAGTTTGCCTATACGTCGTATTGATCCTGCCAATGGAATCGTGACTTATCACTATGACCTAATGCGTCGTTTTGTGGGACTCACCAATGAAAATGATCAAACATGGACTTTAAAATATGATGCCAATGATCAAGTCATCGCTGAAACAACCTTCGATCAAGTCCGAACCGAATATGAATACAGTGCTGCGGGGCAACTGATTAAACATCGACAACTCACGGAAACTAAACAAGTTCGTTACACTACCGTGTTTGAACGAGACATGCTCGGTCAACTACTCGAGCAATACATTGTTGATCATCATGATTTAACTGAGAAAAAACGTACACGCTATGACTATGATTTGGCAGGACAATTAACTCAAGCACGTAATGCAGACAGTCATTTCAAACTCAGTTATGACCCAATAGGGCAACTCACCAAAGAACAACTGATTGCGCATTGGTTCAATCAAGCAACCCAACAACGTACACATCGCTCGCATACTTTGACGCACTTGTATGATGAACTGGGCAATCGGATTGAAACCACATTACCCGATGGGCGTAAGCTCAAGACCATGTATTACGGCTCAGGACATGCATGGCACTATGCGCTTGAGGACAGTGAAGGCATTCATGAGATTAGTAGTTTAAAACGTGACGAACTACATCAGGAAATCGCACGGACACAAGGTCAGCTAAATAGTCGCTATACGCTGGATCAAATGGGACGCTTAACCGAGCAAAATGTTGCTTGGGAACATGCACCGACGCAAAAACGCTTAGAACGCCTGTATGACTATGACAAAGCCGGACAATTGAATGAAATTTTAGACAAACGCTATTTATATAATCAGCATAATTCACAGCTTTCTCAAAATCAGCAACAGCATGCCTTACAACCGAATAAAACATGGCAACGAAAACAGCGCTATCAATATGATGTGTTGTCTCGACTGACCGGAAGTGAACTGACTACACATGGGCAAAGTGAGAATTTCATACAAATACGAGAGCAATTTGCTTTTGACCCTGCGAGTAACATCTTACCGATAGCCTCTACAGCTGAGAATAAGTCATCTAAAATTTTAGATAACCGTGTGAAGCATCTTGAGCAAGCACATCAAACTGTGGACTATGAGTATGATGATTTAGGGCGTGTGATACAAAAACGTATTAACATCAAAGATAAGAATGCCTTTGGACATATCCACCAACAACTCAGTGGTCATCACTTACTCAACCAATTCACGACAAGTCAAATAGACTTGCAGTGGGATGAGCAGAATCAGCTTAAAGCCTCTACCTCGACGAAGCCCGATGGACGAGGTGGGCAAGAGATTATAGAGACGCAATATTGTTATGATCCGTTTGGTCGACGCATAGCAAAACAAAGTCAGATTTATAAAAAAGAATTGGTTTCAAAACATATTAAGTTAAAAACTCAGCCTAGAGTTGAGGATGATAGCCCCATACAGAATAAGTTAGGTGCATCAAACCAACTTGGTTCTTCTATGAATCTGAGTTTAGGTGGTGGTAATAAAGATACAACTCAACAAAGTGCTTTAAGTCGTTCTATTCAGCAACCGAAAACTAAAACGGTCAATATAGAACAACTTAAGCTTATCCAAAAGCAAGCGGTATGGAATGTATGGGATGGCAATCGAATCCTACAAGACTATAACGGTAAGCATGTATTTACCACTGTCTATGAAGCCGATGCTTTTGTGCCGTTGGCTCGTTTGGTTTGGTTAGAAGATAAGTTGATGGAAGCTGCCAATGATGAAACCGTTCTAAAAGTTGAAATAGAAAAATTAGACCAGCTTCAACAAGTCTCACTACAGAATATTGGTGAAATTGAAGGACTAGACCTGAAACAAACGACTGTAACCAATGCAGCGAATGATGAACCGCCAAAACATCGTCAACATCAAGTGTATTGGTATCAGAATGATCACTTAGGTACACCAAGAGAATTGACTTCAAATTCAGGAAATATAGAGTGGGAAGCTGTTTATCAGGCTTGGGGCAATACAGTCACTATTGAATGGCAAGAAGTTGCACAAGTTCAAGAATTGAATCCAATTCAACTGAATGCTGTTGAACAAAGCTATTTGCTGCAACCACATCGTTTTCAGGGACAGATTTATGATGTTGAAACAGGTTTACACTATAACCGTTTTAGGTATTATGACCCTGATGTAGGGCGATTTATTAGTCATGATCCGATTGGTTTACTCGGTGGGGATAATAACTTTCAGTATGCGCCGAATCCTGTAGGATGGGTGGATCCTTTTGGTCTAGCTAAGATTTCTAATTCTACTGGTGCGTACAGTAAAGTTGGTGGTCATCATGTTCATGCAAAAGCAGGATTTAAAAACGCTCCAAATTTTAAAGAACTTTCTAATAAAATGTTTAGTCTAGGTAATGATTGGATGAAGAGTAATGGGATTTCACATGATGACATCACTAAATGCCAAAGAAAAAAATTTAAAGATTTAGAGCTTTTAGGATGTGATAGTAACACAATGAAAGCGCATACTAAAATTGCAGTCGAGTGTTTAATGGAAGGAGGTGCAGATGAAAAAACCGCTAGACATCTGGTCGCTAAGAGTTTGAATGAATTAAGAAAATTAAAGGTTACACAGCCTAATCATATTCCGTGGAGTAAATGAGATGCAATATGAAATTTTAGATGAGTTTGGTAAGAATATAATTACTGAAGTAAGAGACAATACATTAGATACATACGAAAGAATTAAACTTGGAACTTTAAAATCTAAAAACAAAGTTGAAATTTTCAATAGAATCGAATCTCTTGATGAAAATGCAAAAAATGTTTTAGATGATGTTGTATATAATATTGTTGATTTAATGCTATTTAATATGCTGAATAATTTAGAGCAGAGTTATGAAGTTAAGTTTGAAAATGAAATTATAAATGATTTATCGGATGGTCTTTCAGCAGAGTTATATTCCGAAAATGGCTGGATTAAAAGATATAGTCTATTTGATAGTTCTGAAAAAGATTAGGGGCTGTTGACATTTGCTGTGCAAAAAAAATAGCGAGACAGTAGAATTTAATCGCCAAACCAAATCTACTCATCGCTATGCCTCGTACAATGTATTTGGACATATCCACCAACAACTGAGTGGTAATCACTTACTCAATCAATTCACGACACGACACGACAAATAGACTTGGAGTGGGATGAACAGAATCAGCTCAAAGCCTCAACCTCGACCAAGCCCTATGGACGTGGTGGGCAAGAGATTATAGAAACACAGTACTGTTATGACCCATTTGGTCGACGGATAGCGAAACAGAGTCAAACCTATAAAAAAGAAATCATTACACAGCAAACTCAAGCCAAAATACACCACGAAAAAGCTGACTCACAAAACTTAGAACCAACAGCGAACCATCAACTGGGTTCATCGTTGAACTTAAGTTTGGGGGGATCTACACACTCAGCTATATCTACGCATTTAAATACCAATCGATCTAAGATTATTCGACCGGCTAAAATGATACAAACTGAAGCCACTCGGTAAGTTCAAAAACAAGTAGTATGGAATGTCTGGGATGGTAACCGAATATTGCAAGATCACAATGGTAAGCATGTATTCACCACAGTATACGAAGCGGATAGTTTTATTCCGTTAGCGCGTCTCGTTTGGTTAGATGATCAACTTAGACAAGCAGCGAATGATGAATCAACATTCAAATCAAATATAGAAAAACTGAATCAGCTTAAAAAAATTGCACTGCAAAATATCGGTGAGCTTGTAGGTCTAGATGAAAGGCAGACCGTACCGCCAGTTGCGAATGATGAACAACCAAAACATAATCAGCATAAGGTCTATTGGTATCTGAGCAAAATAAAGCACTGCTTTATTGCAGCGCAGGATCACCTCGGCACGCCAAGAGAACTGACGCAATGTAATGGTGATATTGCGTGGAAAGCGGTGTATCAGGCGTGGGGGATGAGCGAGGATAAGAAAAACAACGTTTTTCCCGAGTGCAAGACGAAGGCTATGCCTGAGTGGTTACAGTTGAATGGCAAGAGGTTGCACAATCGACTGAATTGAACTCCATTCAATTGAATGCTACTGAGCAAAGTTATTTACTACAGCCTCATCGTTTTCAGGGGCAGATTTATGATGTTGAGACGGGTTTACATTACAATCGTTTCCGATACTATGACCCTGATGCTGGACGTTTTATTAGTCATGATCCTATAGGTTTGTTGGGTGGGGATAATCATTTTCAGTATACGCCTAATCCTGTGGGGTGGGTTGATCCATATGGATTAGCGAAGAAAAAACTAGGGGATTGTGATGATGAATGCGAAGCTAATAAATCTAAAGAAATCGTACTTGAAGCAAAATCCTTTGAAAGCGCAAGAAATTTAGCATTGAAAAAAATTGGAACTTTAATCCCTGGTACGCGGAGCAAACAAATAGGGCGATTAGGTATGGGTAAAGGTAAGGTAACTGGATTTACAGGTACTACAAAAAATCATAATTTTGTTAGATTGAGACTAGATTATGATCCAATAAAAGGAACTCATTTTAACGTTGAGCTTGGAAAAGGCGAATGTGCTGAAAAATATGCAATTAAATTTCCCGGCGATGAAAAAAAATTTGCTACCTTATTAAAAAGGAATACTTGATGAAAAAGCCAACATTCGTAAGTTCAAATGAATTAGTCAAATTTGAAGAAACTGACCTTGAACTAGAATTAGAAAAAATAGGTTTAAAAATATTGAATTGGGGGGTTATTGATCGCAATTCATGTTTTCACATATTTACAAAAGAAGTAAATAGAAATGAACTAATTTCATTGATAAAAAAAAATTTACTAGATAGAGATTCTTCTGATTTATTTAAGATAACTTGGTCAAATATGGATACTTACTCAATAATCTGTGATTCAGACTATTTGATTAAAAATATTAACTCTATTATTGATGAAGATTGGGATTTTTGGATAATAAGTGTTAACAATAAAAAAGTTTTAGAGTACTACCATGAGGGAGAGTTGAGTTTTTATTTAATTGATTAAATTTTATTTAAATAAGAATGCGCTGTATTTCAAAAATGTATGAAGTGGCTAGTCTCATTCCTTTTGAGCTTCTCGTTAGGTTGTATGATCAACTTAAGTAAGTTGCCAATGATCATACCCAAAGGTTAACATTTCATTAGAGTTAATCAAACCAAAGGTATTTCACAGTTAGGTATATTAGTATGAAAAATAAAGATGCTTTAGTCCAAACAATTATTAACTTGGGTGTTTTAGACAAATATTTTTATGATTTTAGTATAAAAATGGGGGCAGAAAATATTGATGAAGAGAAAATTAGTAAAGATTTTTTTGAATTATTTTTAAAACTAAAAGCTGGTCAAATTATTTCTAATGCTATTTATGAATTAAAATATAATACTTGTCTTGATGATGATGATGTTATTCAAATTGAAAATCAAGTCATAAATATTTGCAAATAAATATAATAATTTGGATATTTATAATAATTCTTATATTTTTGATCTTAAGATAAAGTCAACTTAAAAATTGCATTACAAAATATTGGTGAACTTGAGGAATTAGATTCAGAGACAATTAAAGCAAACCATAAAATAATAGCGAATAATGATGAGATTTCTAAACATAGCACCATCAGGTGTATTGGTTTCAATATGATCATTTAGGTTTACGAGAGAGCTAACCTCAAAGACTGAGAATGTCGAGTGGGAATGAGCTATAAATTGGAACTTCAACATTACCAAAGGGATCAAAATGATTAGACAGAAGTTAGAAGCTAAAGATTACAGTATTTTACACGACATACAGACTTGGGAGGATTGGGCAGAAATTGAAGAATGTTATTCTAAATTATCATCTAACTTTTGTACGACAGATGAACAAAGTTATCAAAGGCAAGAAAACAGATTGAATGTGAATATTAATGGAACTACTTGGAAACCTATAACTAGAGAATACTCATGTGATCAAGATATTGATATAGAAGTTTTTTTCAATAACTTGAGAGATAAAGCATATGAGAAATTAGAAAATGTATCTTTAGAGGATCGTATAAAAGAGTTTGATGGATTTAATTTAAGTTGCTTTCATTGTGCAATACGTACTGAAAATTTGGCAATAAGATTATGTCCAATTTGTAATCGAAGCTTAACCTCTTTTATTGTCAATTGGGAAGATGATTGAAAAAAACTTGATTTAGTTAATTTGTATATATGTTAAATATATTTGTTATCAAGGTTATGTATGTCAGATTTCAATGAAATAGTAAGTAATATTAAATGTAAACAGGATTTCTTAAACTTCATTCAATTATTAATTGAGGATTTACACAAGAATCAATGGGAAAATAATACTTTATCCAGTTATCTGGAAGGAATGGAGGGATGGGTTGATGATATGGATGGATATTTCAAGAATATCCAAGATTATGAAACACTTAGAAGAATTGAAAACAATGAAGTTGATTGGAAAATTTTTGCTTCAATACTAATAGCTTCTTCTATGTACGAATGAATAATTTTATTTAAGGACTTAAAGATGTCCTTAATATAATAAAAATTGTTTTGCATTTAGCACATAAATTTATTGATGTGACAAATGTGCTATTTGCTAACACTTGAATTGAATTTTTGATGAGTAAAATGGTACATGATAATTTTTGTAGTGTGATCAAAAGCATTTCAAATTTTAAGGTAAGAATGCATTTCGGCATATCCACCAACAATTAAGTGGTAATCACTTACTCAATCAATTCACGACACGTCAAATAGACTTGCAGTGGGATGAGCAAAATCAGCTTAAAGCCTCAACCTCGATGAAGCCCGATGGACGTGGTAGGCAAGAAATTGTACAAACACAGTACTGTTATGATCCATTTGGTCGACGGATAGCGAAACAGAGTCAAACCTATAAAAAAGAAATCATTACACAGCAAATTCAAGCCAAAATACAGCACGAAAAAGCTAACTCTCAAAACTCAGAACATATAGTGAATCATCAACTGGGTTCATCCCTGAACTTAAGTTTGGGGGGATCTACACAATTAGCTGGATCTTCAAACTTAAATACCAGTCGATCTAAGATTATTCGACCGGCTAAAACGATACAAACTGAATCCACTCATTTAGTTCAAAAACAAGCTGTATGGAATGTCTGGGATGGTAATCGAATACTGCAAGACCACAACGGTAAGCATGTATTCACCACAGTGTATGAAGCGGATAGTTTTATTCCGTTGGCGCGTCTCGTTTGGTTAGATGATCAGCTTACACAAGCAGCCAATGACGAAGCACCATCAACAGCCAGTATAGAAAAATTGGATCAACTGAAACATATTGCTCTACAGAATCTTGGTGAGCTTAAAGGGTTAGATTTAAATCAAACCGAAATAACACAAGCCAGTAACGATGAACCTCCGAAACCTAAACACAATCAACATCAATTGTATTGGTATCAGAATGATCACCTCGGCACACCTAGAGAACTGACGCAACTTAATGGTGATATTGCATGGGAAGCAGTGTATCAAGCGTGGGGTAATACGGTTAGCATTGAGTGGCAGGAGGTTGCACAAGCTCAAGAGTTAAACCCTATTCAACTCAATGCAGTAGAACAAAGTTATTTATTACAACCCCATCGTTTTCAAGGGCAAATCTACGACAACGAGACAGGTTTACACTATAACCGTTTTCGTTATTATGACCCTGATGCAGGACGTTTTATTAGCCATGACCCGATTGGACTTTTGGGTGGAAATAATCATTTCCAGTATGCTCCGAGTCCTGTGGAGTGGATTGATCCTTGGGGATTAAGTCTTATAAGACCAAGGCCCAATAAATTAAGTCCTGTTAGTGGATCAAGAGAATCTGCAATTAGTGGTGCTTGGGGGTTGGAACAAGATTTATTGAATAAATCTAATGGCACAGTGGGTACTAGAAATTGGAGCCAAAAAGATATTGAATTAATTCGTAATACACCAAGAAGTGAACTAACATCAGTAATGTCTAGAGCAGGTTATACAGGGCATCATATTAATAGCGTCAAAGGAAATGGAGCTTTAGGCGAAAGCTGGAAAGGGGATCCAAGGAATATCGTTTTCTTAGAAAATCATAACCATCCGAACAGCACTAGAGGAGATAAATCAAACGGTGTTAAATCTAATAATGAACATGTTCATTCTAATCAAGGTCACCGAGGAAATACTCAAAATTCGACTCGTGGACGATTAATTGATAGACAAGGTATGATTGACCGATTAGGAAATTGTCCATAAGGAGGACTAGTATGTTTGGAAATTTGATCTTAAATATTCATAAATTAAATTATCAATTAAATCATGATAAAGTCTCTTATGAACCTTTCTTGGACTCAACAAATGTAACGAATTTAGAGGGTTTTTCATTTGATAATTATATGGAGGTAATTAATAAAAAGGGGTGTTATTTAAATATTGGAACTATTATATATTTTGTAGGATTACTTGATTTTGAAACTATTCAGGATAATTTTGAAGGGGTTGTTAATGAAAGTGATGTAGTTATTTCTACAAAAAATGACATTGATTGCATTTATGTCTCTAAATCTAATGAAGTTTTCTTCTGTATTGGTGGTGATGAACCACGGAAAGTATTTGATGATACTAGTGATTTTTTTAAATTTATATTTGAGGTTCTTAAAATAATTAATGGTAAATTTCCGTCTGGGAATTTTATAAATGAAAATTTCGAATTAAGTGAATCATTTTTGAATGAGGTTAAAAAAATTGATTTAGATATAATTAATCATGAATATTTGATGGAATTTTTATATTATTAGTATTTTTTTATATTTATAATGCAATCAATCGACTAAATTATCTTTAGTCGATTTTATCACTAATCATTTATATTATAACTTTCCTCTAATACACTACAACCGTTTCCGTTATTATGACCCTGATATAGGACGGTTTATCAGCCATGATCCGATAGGTTTATTGAGTGGGGATAATCATTTTCAGTATATACCAAATCCTGTGGGGTGGATTGATCCTTTTGGGCTAGCATTTAAACCTGTAATTTTCCCTCCTAATCAAGTTATACATGATGTAACCATCAAAATGCAGGGAGGGCGAGGACGAGATTTTAAAGCGGCCAATGAAGCGGCTCAGATAAATGGTAAACGTGGTATACCTACACAAGGATCGCATAAACATGTTCATGGAGAAGTCACATGGCACCATGACGATTATAATCCTTTAACAAATGAAGCAAGAATGCAGTTAGTAACAACAGTGGATCATGAAGCCAGAATTCCGCATAGTGGTTCAGTTAGTGAGTATGAAAAGGCTCATGGTGTAACATATGAAAGTAAAGATGCTAAAGATTTAGCGGATAAGTTGAATTCGCCATGTCCATAAAATATATAAATGCAATGAGAAAATATGTTTAATCTAAACTTTAATGATGACAAGCAAACGGAAATAAATATTCCTGAACAGGATGAATCAATAAGTCTTGAGATTTCAGACGAGTTAAATGCTTTTGATGAAGATTTAAATGATGAGTATAAAGATAAGATAATTGAATTTATTAATAATTCAAGTATTTGGTTTAAAGAAATAAGTAATAAAATTATAGATGATCTAGGTGATAATAAGTTGCGCTTGATGACTATATATATACTGTCCGAGCAAGATGCAGATAGCATTATTTTTGGTCTATTGTTTAATGTTAATGTAGATAAAGAACATGGGAGGGGCGCTAAGATAGATGGTAATTCTTTAAAAATAATTGAATACGGTCTTGCAGATGTAGCAATAGCTTAAGCTTAAAACTAATTTCCTTAAAAAAATAAAGCTGAAAATTTTCAGCTTTATTTTTTAATTAGGTGGAATAACCGAATATCAGTACAGCAAGGTACTTATATTCACCAACTCGTACCCAACAAGGAAATGCCCTTGTGGGTGGACCTACAGCTTCATGGCAACGCAAACAAAGCTATCACTATGATGTGTTGTCACGCCTAACGGGAAGTGAACTGTCCACTCAAGGTCAAAGTGAGAATTTCATACAAATACGAGAGCAATTTGCATTTGACCCAGCCAGTAACGTCTTACCGATAGCCTCTATAGCTGATAATAAGTCATCTAAAATTCTAGATAACCGTGTGAAGCATCTTGAGCAAGCACATCAAACTGTGGACTATGACTATGATGACTTAGGGCGTGTGATACAAAAGCATATTCACATCAAAGATAAGAATGCGTTTGGACATATCCACCAACAACTGAGTGGCAATCACTTACTTAATCAATTCACCACACGACAAATAGATTTGGAGTGGGATGAGCAAAATCAGCTCAAAGCCTCAACCTCGGCGAAACCCGATGGGCGTGGTGGGCAAGAGATTGTACAAACTCAGTACTGTTATGATCCATTCGGGCGACGCATTGCCAAGCAAAGCCAGACCTATCATAAACAGCTCATTACTCAGCAGGTTAAGGCTAAAACACAGCACTCAAAACCAGTATTAGCAAATTCGAATCACGTTGTAAATAATCAACTCGGTTCATCTATGCATCTGAGTCTAGGTGGACCCTCACACTCAGCAGGGTCTACGAATTTAAATACCAGTCGATCTAAGATTATTCGACCTGCTAAAACCATTCAAACTGAAAAAATTCAGCTTATTCGTAATCAAGCAGTATGGAATGTATGGGATGGAAATCGAATCCTACAAGACCACAATGGTAAGCATGTCTTTACCACAGTATACGAAGCAGATAGCTATGTACCGCTTGCACGTTTAGTGTGGTTAGATGACAAGCTGACACAAGCAGCGAATGATGAATCAACTTCCAAAACAAATATAGAAAAACTGAATCAGCTTAAAAAAATTGCACTACAAAATATAGGTGAATTAGATGGTTTAGATGAAAATCAAACCTTACCATCTGTAGCAAATGATGAACCGCCGAAGCATTCCAAACATCAAGTGTATTGGTATCAAAATGATCATTTAGGCACACCGAGAGAATTGACTTCAAACACTGGGAATATCGAGTGGGAAGCGGTATATCAGGCATGGGGAAATACCGTTACCGTTGAATGGCAAGAAGTTGCTCAATCAACTGAATTAAATCCAATTCAATTAAATGAAGTTGAAAAGGCGTATTTATTACAGCCACATCGTTTCCAAGGGCAGATTTATGATGTAGAGACGGGTTTACATTACAATCGTTTCCGTTATTATGATCCCGATGCTGGGCGGTTTATCAGCCATGACCCAATTGGTTTAATGGGCGGAGATAATCATTTTCAGTATGCGCCGAATCCAGTAATGTGGATTGATTCGTTGGGCTTAAGCGCGAATAATATACCTTGCAATTCTAATATTAGGCAAGGTAGCCACAACGAGACTTATGCGCCTAGACCTGTAAAACCAGAAAATGCTCTTGATAAATGGGAGGAGTTTTTAGGTCCTGGTCCATATACGAATATACATCCTAGAACTGGTAAACCTGATCCTGATCGTATTGTATCAGCAGATGGAACTAGAAGTATTAGATACGGTAATCATGAAATGAATAGCAAACCCACTAAGCATCATTATCATGAAGAAACTTGGAGCTATGATAAAATAAATAATGTTATGAATGTCGAAAACGTTGTTGTAAGAGTACCGTTAAAATGAAAGTAACGATTAATTCAATTGTTGAAAATAAAGTTTACTTTAAATGTTCAGCAGGTGAAGCCTATGCATTATCTGATGAACATTTTCAGATCAATAAAGATTATGATGTTGAATTTGAGATTGATTCGCACTTTAAACTAAATTTGAATCTATTTATTGAAAAATCAAAATTCGAAAAAGAAAAAATATGGAGTGAGAATAATAAAATTCAAATAAATGCTAAAATCTTGGATATTCAAGATGTCTTATTATTAAGTTTTTGTGGTTCTATTATAATGATCGATTATGATAGAGATAATTATCTAGAAAAAGGAAAATACATTAAAATAGTTTTCAAATATTCAGATTTTTATATATCAAAAACAAACATATGAAATCTTAAACAAGTAATGCTTTTTTAAAAATCACGATGGTAAATATGTAGTCAGTACCCTGATGCTGGACGGTTTATCAGCCATGACACAATTGGTTTATTGGGTGGAGATAATCAGTTTCAGTATGCGCCCAATCCAGTAGATTGGATTGATCCTTTTGGTTTAAATAAAAATAATAATGCTTGCAAAGCATCTGATTTAAATTGGAAAGGTTTCGAGGGTGGGAAATTAGAAACTCATTTTAAAAAACATGGACATGAATTCGGTAATATCACTCAACAACAATATTTAAAACAAGCTAAAGAGTTTAGTAAAGTAGAAGGACCTAATATTAAAAATGCTTTGGTGGGGGGTAAAAGTAATAAAGGTTAACACAAGCACTGGTCAAGTGTTTATTGGAAATCTTAAAACAAGACAAATAAGGTCATATTACATTAATGATGGTAGAACTCAAGACCCTTTCAAATCTGCTATAGATTGAGCAGTTGAAAAGCAGAAAGAGATCGGTGGTTGTGATAAAGTTGAATATTGCTAAATTAACTGGAGATTAAATTATGAATCGTAATGAAGCATTATATATATATTCTAAAAAAATAATGAATGATTTATGCGAACAAGATAAAATAAATATTCTTTGTGATTTTTGGTTTATTTATGAAGAAGAAAATAATTTTGATAAAAAATTAATTACATTACTTATGAGTAATCAACCCGAGGATTTGGCTAATTATAACGAAATTTATGAACCTCTATTAATTGAAGGTTTAAAAAGAAAATCTGAAATATTAAATAATGAATATATAGGAAAAAAAATAAAATATGAGGTGTTTGGAGATGAAATTAACTCCAAAATAAAGTGTCCTTGTTGTGATTTTTACAGCTTATATAATTGGTCAGAGTATGAGGTTTGTCCAGTATGCTATTGGGAGGATGATCGTTCAAAAGATAATAACTATTCGAGTCCTAATAGAAGTACTTTGAAAGAATATAGAGTTAAGTTTTTTAAAAAAAACAACTTCGAAGACTTAGAAAAAAAATATATAAGATAGTAAAAAAATATAGGTCATCGAATTGATTTACAAAAAATTGTTATTGAATATCAAACAAAAATTAGAGTAGTATTAGACAAATATGGTCAAATTGTAACTGCCTTTCCACTTAAGTAAGGAATAAGCTATTTCTTTGGATATATATGCAAGTCTTCATCAAAAAGAAATAAATAAAAATACATTATATTTTATGTTGGATGAGAATAAACATAGACAAATTTTTGAAGAAGCTAGACCGTTAAGTAAATTTAAATCACTTAATAAAATTAGAGACTATTACGCGGATAATACAATTTTATTCGGTGAAATTAGAGGATTGTTGGAAGAATTGAATATTTTGGGTTTTGATAATGATGATGAATTCTATAAATTCTTAAAGAAAAGTTATGATAGAAAACTGAATTTATATTTATTCTGTGATTGAATCCTATAAATTATTTACGAATATTTTAATAAATTGATTTTTTCATAAATCAATTTATGATCTATTTTTACTGATTATTTGTACCGAAAAATTTTAAATATTCATACATAATTTGCGAACGAAATCCATCGACTCAACGAAGCTTTCAGACCTATCAGTATGATGTATTTTCACGTCTTACAGGAAGTGAGCTGTCAACTCAAAGACAAAGTGAGAATTTTATCCAAATACGAGAGCAATTTGCTTTTGATCCTGCGAGTAACATCTTACCAATTGCCTCTACAGCAGAAAATAATCAATCTAAAATTCTAGATAACCGTGTGAAGCATCTTGAGCAAGCACATCAAACTGTAGATTATGAGTATGATGACTTAGGTCGTGTGACACAAAAGCGTATTCACATCAAAGATAAGAATGCGTTTGGGCATATCCACCAACAACTGAGTGGCAATCACTTACTCAATCAATTTACGACACGACAAATAGATTTGGAGTGGGATGAGCAAAATCAGCTCAAAGCCTCAACCTCGACGAAGCCTGATGGGCGTGGTGGGCAAGAGATTATACAAACTCAGTACTGTTATGATCCATTTGGTCGACGGATAGCGAAACAGAGTCAAACCTATAAAAA